>JBGPVY010000063.1:0-13522 GCA_041491905.1 Nitrospiraceae bacterium
CTATATTCTGCACACGAGAACTTCGATGGTTCGCTCGCGTGGGACGAGCCCGGTCTGTCTGGTCTATCTGGTTGATTTGGTTCATCTGGTTAGTTTCGTTCAACCAAAAAACCAGACAAACCAGATAGACCCAATGAACAAAACAGGCTGGCGGACTTTTTCAGCCTCCTGCTATTCCGGTACGAGGATCAGCATCCAGGGAGGGGTTTCTTCCCCCATGTCAGAAAACCGTCGGGCGGTACTGCTGGCAGGAATTCCTGGAAAGACGGCTCCACGGCGAATCTGAACGGAGCGGAAACGATAGGCGGGGGCCTGCGTCGGGTAAAGGGGGAGGACTCGTGGAATCTGTCTGCGCAACGGGCCGCAGTCTGACAGGTTCAGGGTCTCGCCGAGCACAAGGCGCGAGAGCCGCTCGAAGATCTCGCCGAAAATCGTTGGGAGATTGTCTGATGTGAAGGGCTGATTGTCAGGTCGATAGCGGACGTCGTCGAGGAGTTGTGCCAGGATTTCCCAGAAGACCTGGGTATCGACGGCTCCGAGGACACAGAGCAGGCCTCGGCGCGCCAGCAGGTCGAGCAGGGCGAGGGGGCCTCGAATCTCGAACTTCCATGGCGGAAAGAGGAGTGTACGGTCCCCATGCTGGACCTCCAGGGCCGGTTCGCCGGAAAAGTGGGTCTGCCGAAACGTGCCTTTGGTTCGATGGAGCTCTTGAGTGATGATGTGATCGGACAATCGGGTCGGTTCGTAGGCGAACGTGGGTGTCGCGGGAGCCCAACAGGTCGCGATCGTGTAGCGGGGTGCGAGCTTCCCAGCCTGGTCGAGGTTGACCAGGTCGAACATGTCCTGGTTTCCGTAGAATTGAAACGAGAGCCCAGTCCGAGATCGCAGGCCGTTGAGTCGCTCCCGTTCCGGATGGAGTGGACCTCCCAGCTTTGAGCCTGGCTGAAGCCGATCGAAGCTATGAAGAATCAACTCGCGCTGTCGCTGTTGAAGGGGGGCCACGTATTGCTCGACAAGTTCCGTGGCAAACGAGAGGTCGCCGGCTCCCAGATCGAGCAGGGAGGCCACGTTTGCATCGAGCAGCAGGTCAAAGGGATTGGGGTGGGAGTGGGCGAACGCCTCAATCTCTTCGCTCCGCAGGAAGGTCACTGGCCACTGGGATATCGGGCCCTCAACGACGCCGAACCACACACAGAGGGCCCGCACGGCTTTTGTCGGGGGGAGCCCTGTGAGTTCTTTGAGTCGGGGGCCGGGGAGATCCTGAATTCGCGCGGCTTCTGAGTTTCCCAACGCCAGGGTGATCGCATCTCGGATGATGACGGGAAGATCGACGCGGTGGGCTTCTTCGATCAACCGTTTCAACGTCGCAGTGAGCTGCCTTGCCTCAACAAGTTTGCGCGAGGCCTCCCACTCCTTGTCGCGCTCCTGCAAGAGCTGGGTGACCTGTGAACGAAAGTCTGCAAGGACCTGTGCGGTAGAATTCATGAGTCGGTTGGTGCGGGGCGCGTAATTAGGAGATCGGTCGATGTCAGTTGGTGAATGTGTGGCAGCATAACGACCTGGTCCATGAGCGTCAAGGTTGCCGTCTTGCCCATCCCATGAGACCTGTGTTAGGTAGAGGCTATGTGCAAGACACCAGTGCTGCTCGCTACACAAGTGATCTTCGTGACATTCAAGGCGCTGTTGATCATTGGGGCATTGTGGTTTACCGTGGCCTGCACGAGTGGAGGAGGCGCCAGGCCTTCTGCCTCCTCAGAGGACGGGCATCATGCGCTATTCAAGGAATGGCAGATCATCGATACGGCGACGGGGCAGCCGGTTTCTCTCGACCAATGGGCGGCGTTATTGCTCCAGCAGGACATCATTTATCTTGGCGAGGAACATCACAATCGGTTTCATATCGATGCGGCGCTGACGGTGCTGCGGAGGTTGAGGGCGGAGGGACGTACGCCGGCCTTGGCCATGGAGATGTTCGGCTGGGACGGCCAAGCGGCATTGGATCAGTATGTCTCCGGGTTAGAAATGAACCGTCAGAAATTCCTGGAGGCCGTCCGGTGGCAACAGAACTGGGGTGGCCCGTTCGAGGATTATGAACCGCTGGTTCGGCTGGCGAAAGAACACCATTGGACTGTCGATGCCATGAATCCTCCGAAGCCGTTGGTGCGGATTGTCGCCAAGAACGGGTTGGCTCAAGCGGAGGCTGATCCCATGATGGCGCAATGGGGCATGAAGGATGAGGCCATGGTCGATGATCCGATCTATCGGGCGCGGATTCTTCAGCAGCTCCAGGCCTGTCATGGTAAGGGGGACGACAGCCTCTATCAGACGATGCTCGAAGCCTCCATGGTTCGCGACGAAGGGATGGCCAAGACGTTGGTCCAGCGCCTCAACCGGATTCGCTTGGGGGCCGATACCATGGCTGGGCCGCTGGTGAGCTATACAGGGGCCGGACACATTCAGTACAACCTTCCGGTTCCAAAGCGAGTGGCTCGTCGCCTCACTGATCGGGTCCTCCAGGTCACCGTCTATATGACGTCTTTCGAAGTGGGGCGTATCGAGGAATTACAAGACATGATCCGTGAGAAGATTGCGGACTATCTGTGGCTGACACCGGTCAGCGCGCAGGGGCCGCCTCGCCGATGTTGAGAATAGTGCGGACCCTTGACAGTTTCCACGGTCTGTTTCAGACTACGTCGCAACATCATTTGGAGTTGTTAGCGATTGGGAACGCAGCACATGCGAAACAAGATCCCCTGTTCCGCTGAGCGGTTAAGCCTCCTGGATCCTCCGATGATCCAGGCGGTGGTTGATCGCAATGCCTTTCACATCGGTAATCAGTACCTCTCTGAAAATCGCGTTCGGATTGTCGAGGCCGATGATGCCCAGATTTCGTCCGCCGTCATCGGAAATTCCGGCCTCTACGAACAGACAATCCGTCTCAAGGAGGGGCATCTCATCTCAAAGTGCAGCTGCGCGCTGCCGGAAGAGCCGATGTGTCGTCATTGTATTGCGGTTCTGTTGGAATATCATCGCTGGGCACAGCCGAGGCATGGCCAGCAGAAGAAGGCGAAACCGTCCTCAGCCCCACAGCCGGCACAGGCCTCTCCGATTGGCGGCAGCGCGCCTGTGCCAAGTCCCGCTTCGACGACCGACCTGAAGCTGGGCGAGGTGATGGCATTCATCGAATGGCTGCAACCTGCGATAAAGGCGTTGGAGCGAGGGCTACCGTTGTCTGATTCGCCAACGCTCGGCGGGGATCTCGCTTCCTGGATTCAGGCCATTCGTAATCTGGAGGAGCGCCGCCGCGAGAGCGAAGAAGTACGGATCAACGTGGAGTCCGACATGCGGGACCGAGAAGCCTATGTCGGCCGATTGACGCAACAGGTGCAAGCTTCCATGGAGGAGATCAAGGCCGCCCAAGCCAGTTCTCAGCTACTGCAGCAGGAACTGACTGCTTGTAAAGAGATAATCGCGAAGGTTTCCAAGGTTGCCTCCGAGGTCGGGAGCTATGACAGTCAACTCAAGTCTATTGCAGGTGAGATGATGTCAAAGGGATCACAACTCGACAAGCTCGCCCATTCTTTTGGGGAAGTCTCGACGGCATTGAAAGCACTTGCCAAGACCTCTACCATTTCCTAGCCTATCCCGCTTAGTTTTTCCTCCCGGACTCCATTCTTATTCTCCTTCGCCAAATACTCCGTAGCTTGCTACGGAGATGAAGGTAAGGGAAGGTCACTATCCGCTCGTGTGCATCACTTGATGGACGGCTGTGAAATAAGGATGGCCTGAGTAATCCCCTCATCCTGACGGGCTGTCCCATTGCCGGTGAGCCTGGCACGAGGGGACACGTTCATTGTCTGACCGACCAATCGAGGTCGCCCCGCGCGGAGCGCTTTCGTTCGTTTTGGGAAAGGACCCTGACGCAAGGATTCCATTTCTGTCAGGGAATTCCCTAGGGACTGAGCGATCAGCCAAGCGAGTGTCAAACTAGGACTCCAATACACTGCATCGCGCAGACGGTCGACAAGATCACTGGGGAGGCTGACCGTTAGCCGGATCGTTCGAGGCTGTGATCGTCCGGCCTTGATCGGTCTGGAATAAGGAGTAGCGGCCCCGCGGCGCTCATTCTTGGTCGAGTTACTCGGAGTAGCTTGATCGGTCAGCGACATTGTGTACCTCTCCAAGTTGCTCTGAAATGAAGCGGTCCCCTGGACTATGGTCTGATCTCATGCCTTAGCTGGCCCCTGCCAGATTGGAGGGCCGCGCCGCTGCTGAGGGGCAGGACGCGGCCCCGATGGCGGAAGCGCATGGCAGTGGGAGGACTCCGGATGGGCATAATCCAGAGGTAGTCCCACCTGCGTGAGAGGCCTTAGCCTCTTGAGTGGGGACCCACCGGCATTTCGCTTCGCCAAGAAATTTCCAGTTCCAGACCATCGGCCTTGTACCCCTTATGTCGGGTGATGAGAGGACTACAACAGTACAGCAACCCCTGTACCAGAGTTTTCTCAGTGAAAATATTCCGAGGCCTACGCTGTAAGTCGTTGAGTAAATTTGGCTTGGCGAGTGAGCGGGAATGATGAGGCTATAGGACTGAGGCGTATCTGATTCGGTACGCTCATTAACTTAGGAGATACAGGCACAGGGGGAATGCGGTAGGTGAAAGCCGCAGCGCGTCAGAGATGAGGCGCGATCTATTGGTGGAGATGTTTCATCGCGGCGGCACAGAGGAGGATGAAGAAGCCGATCCAGAGCGCGGCTCGTTGGAAGGGGATCGCTTCGTAGGATTCTTCTTGGCCTTCTTCTGTGTCATCGGACTTGAAGATCACTGTGTAGAGGAAGAGCGTGAGAAGACAGAGGACGAGAAACAGCTTAATAAAGAAGACGGTCAGGTATTTCGCATGGTGTTGGATCCCGCTTCCCGTTTGCAAGGTGATGACCTGATTGACATAGTGGAAATTGATGCCGCCGGTAAACAGCAGGACGACGAGCAAGATGCCCGCGACTTTCTTGTAATACTGATAGAACGCATCGGTGATCGGCTTGATCTGTTCCTTCGCGACCGCCTTCTTCAGCCCTGGGGTCACAGCCATGACGAGGAACGCGAGTCCGCCGATCCAGATGACTGCCGACAACAAGTGGATCCAATGATTAATGATCGGGATCAGCGTATTAAGGTCGGTGACGAGGCTTTGAAGTGCGTCCACTCTTACGACTCGTGATGAGTGATGGGTGACAGGTGATGAGTAATAAACAAAGAAGGAGTGCAGGCGAGAACAATGTTTCTTAACTCATCACGCATCACTGATCACCCATCACGCTAGAATTTGAAGACTGGTGCGTCGTTGCCGAATCGTTTCTTGCGTAGTTCCTCCATCAACTCAATGGTAATCAGGGGGATGCCATTCTCGCGTGCGTGCTTTTCAACGCCTTTTTTCACCATAGCGCGCAAGAAATAGGGAATCCGGTTGAGTCGTGTTTCTGAGTCCTCATCCCATTCCACGTGGTTTTCTTCCGGCGTATTAAATGCAACTTTGATCTTCTCGCCACCCTTCGGGGTGTAGAGACACCATTGATCTTCGTCCAGCCAGTCGCCGTGATCGACGTAGGGGCGTGCGCGGCAGCCGCCGCAGATGTCCGTGTATTCACAATCACCGCATTTACCTTTAAGGTGCGGATAGCGGAAGGAATTGAAGACATCAGACTTTTCCCACAGATCGACGAAGCTTGTCTCACGGATATTTCCAGCAGACAGCGGCATGTAGGGGCAAGGGGTCAACTCGCCATTAGGGGTCACACGCGCATAGTTGGTGCCGGCGAGGCAGCCGCCCCCCATGTAACCCGTCGCTTTGGTAATAGGGGAGTTCGGATCTTTCTCGTACGCGAGCCGTTTGAAATGCGGCGCACAGCGGGCTCGGACGAGCATGCCCTTGTAATTATCCTGACAGTTGACCAGGTAGCCAAGCACCTCTTCGTACTGAGTCGGGGTGATGTCAGTGAGTTCTTCGCCGCGGCCGGTGCAGACCATGAAGAAGACATTGAGCACCTTGGCGCCAAGCTGGTGCGCCCAATCGATCACCGAGGGCAGTTCCTGGTAATTCATGGGCTGCGCGCTGAAGTGCACTTGGAAGGCCAACCCGTTCCGCTTGCAGGCCTCGATACCGGCGAGTGCGGCTTCCCACGCACCGGGCACGCCACGGAAGCGATTGTGTTTCTGGGAATCGAGCGAATCGATGCTGATCCCCATGCCCATCACACCGATCTCGACCAGGACCTTCGCCATCCGGTCATTGATCAACATGCCGTTGGTCCCGAACACCACCATGAACCCGAGTTTCACGGCATGGCGCGCGATATCAAGGATGTCAGGGCGGACGAGCGGTTCGCCGCCCGTGATCACGAGGAGGCAGCCCTTGTTGACCTGGGCAATCTGATCGATGAGTTTGTAGCATTCTTCGGTCGAGAGTTCGTCGTCTCCGCCGGCGGACTTCGTCGTCGCGTCGAGATAGCAATGGTCGCACTTGAGATTGCAGCGCTTCGTGAGGTTGAGGGCGATGAGATAGGGTTTGAAGTCGTCGACGGTTCGGCCATCGTGCGGCGCAGGAGCCGTGGATGACGGAGTAAAGAACTGCGATACCTGTTGCTGGATCGAGCCGAACGCGCCCGCAATGGAAGGGATATTCAAAACCGGCAGTGATTTACCCATTGTTCAGATGTCGAATGTTAAATGTTGAATGATGAATGTTGAATTGGTCCGACTAAGACACAGGTCCCACTTTCTTCGCAGCCATTCAAAATTCACTATTCAACATTGAAAATTAGGAAGCAGTTTTGCCGGTCAGGTTCGCGATCATATCCTTCAGGTTGCCGGTTTTCATGGCTTCCGCCATGTAGTCCTTGGCTTGTTCGATACCCTCGTGAGCCACTTCGGCCGTGATGACCATGACACCGATCTTATCGGCATGTTTTTCGATGAGGGCACGCGTACAGTCCCGCATGAACCCCTCAGGAGCCCGTTCGAGCCGTGAGTGAGCTTCCGGTGTCCAGGTATAGGGAGAGGTAGGGGCAGGTTCCTCCACGTGGCTGTTCCCGTTCCCACCACCGTTCTCGTGCGAGGCGGTTGCGCCAGTGGCGCCGTTCGTTGCAGCGGCTACGGTAGCCTGCGCTTCGGTCGAGGCACCGGTTCCCTTGTTCGCGAAGATGGGGGTGTAGTCCTCTGAAGCCGCTTCCTGAATCATAGGCGCGGCATACTCCAGCGTGATCGTGGTCATGCCGAGCTTGCGAGCGGTCTTCTCGATTTTGGCCTTGGCGCGCCGGCGTTGGAAGCCTGCTGGGACTGCGCGGATTCCTTCTTTGGCGTCCTTTGTCCATTGCATAGGGACGTCATCATAGGCTAGGTCGGTTTCGAGGACCCCTTCCGCGTGCGCCGCCGCTTCAAAAAGCTTCTTGTCGACCAGTTTGAAGCGATCACCTCCGGCGGCGCAGACAGGGCACTTCACGGGCGTCTCGCCCTTGCCGATGTAGCCGCAGCCATCACAGACGAAGTAATTCTGAGTCATCCGGTCCAAATAGGCCTGGGTAGCTGCACTCACTTTCGGCTTGTCCTCCACGATCTCGGTCATCATGCCGCTGAGCGTCGAGCCCATGAGATCCTTCAGCACGGACTCGTCAGCCTGCATTTTGTCGCGGTCGATGCCGGCGGCGTCCAGGCTGCCACCCAGCGCGTGCATGGCGTCCATCGCACCCTTGGGCAAGATATGTCCCACGGCTGAGTCAACGACGGTGTTACTGATGATGGTATGGCCCTTCTCGATGGCGTAGCGGTGAATCGCAGTCTTAGCGACGCCTCTGGCAAATACGGGGATCCTTTCCATCCGGCGGAGGGCTTCTTCAGTCCAGGCGATGGTGTATTCCGCCAGCGTATCGATCGGCGGCACGTATTTCCGGTTCGACACCAGGATATTGCAGGGCGCGGACCGCAAGAGATTTTCCGTGTTGCTGCCGATGTCCATATCCTCGTCGCTGTGCACGCCGATCCGTCCGACGATCAGTAGTGCGGGGATATCCTTGCGCACGTATTGAATGATCTTTTCGAAGGCCTTGCCGTCCAGCAGGGTGGTCTTGACGTCGGTTTGCTCGGCCTGAGCGATCTCGCGGCAGATGTCGAGGTGCGACTGGTAGATCTTCGCGAGGCCGCTGTCGATGATTTCTTCGTGTAGCTTTTCCTGCTCCTTGAAGCGGAACACTTTGCCGGCTTCCTCATTGAGGACACCTGAGATGCTGTGAAAAGCGGCATAGTGGAAATAGGGATCGAAGGCGGAGATGGCTTCGACCGGCATGTTGAAGGCCTTGCCCAGCGTCAGGCCGGTCATGAGTCCGCCGAAGGAATAGGGGCTGCCGTCCACAGCCACCACGATTCTCCCGCCGGTCATGGGCTGGGTTTGCTTGATGATCAGCATGTCCGAATTCCGCACGCGACGAAGCACGCGCTCGGTGTTGCTGCCGATCACGCTGTCCTTCACTGCGCCGACACCCAAGGCACCCATGATCACCAGGTCGTAGGCATTGGTATTGATGTCTTCAGCCAGCACCTTCCAGTTCCGGCCTTCGAGCGAGCGACGCTCGATCGGCAGGTTGTTTTCCGCACATTTCTTATCGACGTAGTCGAGGTAGGAGTCGGTGATGATCTGGAGCCCACGGGTAATCAGAGAATCGTGGATTTGGCGCTGACGGTCGAGCTCTTTTTCATCGTGGTACTCCTCGGGCAAGCCCGCTTCCATCTGTTTGAAGCGCTTGTCATGCATTTTGGCCGCATAGACGTGGCTGCCCACGATCTTCGAGCCGAAGGCTTTGGCGAAGTGGACACCGACATCGACGGCTGTGTTGGAATGGTCGGAGTTATCGACCGGGACATAGATCGTCTTATACATCGAGATGTCTCCTCAAGATGCCCTCCAGAGAAGGACGAACGAGAGTAATTGTCAAAATTTCCAAATGGTTGACGTACTTTCCCAGTCTCAAAGAATGTGTATGCTAGCACCGGTCTGAATTCGAATGCAAGGCGTCGACGTGGGCTAGTGGGGCGACGCTAGGATGCCGGGGTTACGACGGATCTTTCGCCCGAATCCTTTGCGGAGCGAATCGATTGTCGGGAGCGGAGGATCTCTTCCAGGGACAGGAGGGCATCGCGTCCAGAGTTCCCTTCGATCCCTCGGATCAAATTCTTGTCGGCATAGGAGCTTGATTCTTTTGGGGCTTGGGATAGGGATCCCGTCCACTTCCGTGGGTCTCGGCTTCCCTCCTTCCGTTCCCAGGCCCGGAGACAGGCCTTGGCGATGAACGAGTTCAGCGGCGCCGGGTTATAGAGGAGCTTTCTGATACTCGTCGGAGTCAGCATCAGGGGGTTATAGCCGGCCGAGAGGTACCCCTCTTCTAACAGCCGTTGTTCCAGATCGGTGTTCGGCTGAATTCCCAAAAAAAACATGAGGGGGAAGACGCGCTCCTCACCCAAGATCGAGGCGACCACCTTGTAGGACTCCACGCTTTGGAGCAAGGATTCCTCGGTTTCTTTTGGACTGTTCAAAGAGTAGTTGAGGATGACCTTCCCCTTGAATCCCGCTTCTGCCAGATAGCGACAGCCATCGTACAGCCGCTCAAGCTTGAATCCCATGTGGAGGTTGTTCAGCACCACTTGGGAGCCCGACGTAATAGCGACCTCAAGATCGCCGACGCCGGACCGGACCATGAGTTTTGCCAACTCCGGGGTGATGAGCGATGTCCGAATATAGCCGGACCACTCGATCTCCAACTTCTCGGCGAGAATCCGTTCAAGGATCTCGGTGCATTGGGGATAGGCTTCTTTCCCGGTAATGAATTGGGCATCCGTGAACCAGAAACGCCTGGCGCCCCATTGATGGTAGTGCTGAGAGATATCCTTGACGACCATGGAGGGTGGCCGATAACGGACCCGCTTCCCTTCAATGTACGGGTACAGGCAGAAAGCGCAGTCGTAGGGGCAGCCTCGCTTCGACTGGACCCCGATGGATTCACCCAGATATTCTTGATATTGCGGGAAGATCGAAGTCAGGTAGGGCAAGTCGACTGTGAGTGCATCGAGCAGGGCGGGCGCGCCTTGCTGACCCTTTCGAATGGTCTTTCCCTCCCGGAGGATGTAGCGCTCGTTCTCAAGCGACTGGCCTTCAATGACCTTGAGGATGGCGTCTTCACCTTCCCCAAGAATCCCGATGGCGCCTTCCGGGAGTTTCTGGATGAGCTGGTCGGCAAAGGCGGTAAAGGCTCCCCCGCCGATCATGATTTGCGCCTTCGGGAACTCCTTCGCGATCAACCAGGGGTAGGAGAGTGCCGCCCGGATATGACTGTAGTAGCGGTAGAGCTGTTGCATCCCCGCAAACGAGGCGACGACTCGCTTAAGTGGATTGCTTGCAAAGTAGAAATTAAACGCATGTTCCAGCGAGGAGTCTCCCTCATGCGGGGAAAAGATCTGAATATCGCGCCAGGAGAAACAGACGAGATCCGGCTTGAACTCGGTTGCGGCATCGCGGACCGCGCTGCTCCGTTGGGCTTCGGGAAAGAGGGACAGATCGAGGATGCGCTGCTGCACATCCGGCTTTCGCCGATGAATAAAATCAGCGAGATAGGTCACACCAATGGGATAGACCTTCTTGCAGGGGAGGAAGATGTAGAGAATGGATTCCATAGTCGGAGCTGATGGCTAATAGCGTATGGCGTATAGCCAAGAAAAGAGTTGAGCCATCTGTCTTGTGCTATAGGCCATAAGCCATAAGCTCTTCACTATTTTGTTGCTACATGGATCGCCACGATCCCGCCGGTCAGGTTGTGATACGTGACCTGGCGAAAGCCTGCGTCGAAGAGCATCTGTTTCAATCGTTCCTGGTCCGGGAAGTTCCGAATGGATGCAGGGAGATATTCGTAGACGCCGGTCGTGTCATGCGCCACTTTCGTTCCAATCCAGGGAAGAAGCCGGAACGAGTACCAATCGTACAGTGCCCGCAGCCAACCAAAGACGGGTCGGGAAAACTCCAGGCACACAAACCGCCCACCTGGTTGCAAAATACGGTGAATTTCCGTGACCGCTTGCCGAAGATCACCGACGTTTCTCATGCAAAACCCCGTGGTTACGGCATTGAAGGTCCCATCGGGAAATCCCAGTTGCTCGGCGTTGGCTTCGAGACAGGTGATCCGCCGCCCCAGGCCCCGCCCGGTGATTTTCTTCAGCCCCTCGACGAGCATGGCGTGGTTCAGGTCGGAGGCGATGACGCGACCGTTGGTTCCCATGCGCGGTTCGATCAAGAGGGCGAGATCGGCTGTGCCGGCTCCGACGTCGAGTGCCCTGCCTTCTGTGGTGATGGGTACATACGAGGCAGTAATCTTTTTCCACCTGTGGTGCAGTCCAAAACTCAGAAGCGTGTTGTTGAGATCATAGACGCGGGCGATCGAGGTGAACATCCGTTGGACCGCCTGCTCGCGCGCCTGACCGGACCAGGTCGAGACGGCAAGCGGAGCCGCTGGGGAGTCTGTTCCCTTCTGAACGGGCGGTGTAGCCACATGCACCATGTGAGCGTGGTAGCACCTGCCTTCCAGGTTTGTCAAGGCGACCAGGCTCGCATGCTATAATCCCGCCCCTGATGCAAAACTCGATCATCATTAAAGGGGCGCGGGAGCACAATCTCAAGAACATCGACGTGACGATCCCACGCGACCAACTCGTCGTGATCACGGGGCTGAGTGGATCGGGCAAGTCGTCGTTGGCCTTCGATACGATCTATGCCGAGGGACAACGACGGTACGTTGAGTCGCTCTCGGCCTATGCCCGTCAGTTCCTCGAACAGATGGGCAAGCCCGACGTCGATTCGATCGAAGGGCTCTCGCCAGCCATTTCCATAGAGCAAAAGAGCAGCAGCCACAATCCCCGTTCCACGGTCGGAACCGTGACGGAAATTTACGACTATCTCCGTCTCCTCTTTGCCAGGGTCGGACGCCCCTCCTGCTTTCAGTGCGGGGAGGAAATCACGGCGCAGACCGTGCAGCAGATGGTGGATGCCATTGGCCAGCTGCCGGAGGGGAGCAGGTTTCAAATATTGGCCCCGATCGTCCGCGGCAGGAAGGGGGAATACCGGAAAGAGTTGCTCGACATGCGCCGGGCCGGCTATGTCCGGGCAAGGGTCGATGGTCAGTTGATTGAGTTGGGCGAGGACATCGCGCTCGATAAACAGAAGAAACACACGATCGAAATCGTGGTCGATCGGCTGGTGATGAAACCGGGCGAGGCGATGACGAGGCGGTTGGCCGATTCGGTGGAGACCTCATTGAAACTCGCCGGTGGACTGGTCGCGGTGCTGACGGACAATGGGAAAGTGTCACTCTTTAGCGAGAAGCTCGCCTGCATCCGCTGCGGAGTCAGTTATCCGGAAATCACGCCGCGCGTCTTTTCGTTCAACAGTCCGCATGGAGCCTGTCCGGCCTGCGATGGCATCGGCTACGCCATGGCGCCTGGCTGTCCTGACGATGAAGACTTCACCTTGCTTGAGCCCTGCGAGGTCTGCAAGGGTGCGAGGCTGCGGCCTGAAAGCCTGTCCGTCAAGGTGGCTACACAATCGATTGCAGAGGTGACGCATCTCTCCGTGCGGGCTGCTGCCGACTTCTTCAGTTCGTTGAAATTCACTGAGCGCGAACTGGTGATTGCCCATCGCATCTTGAAGGAAATTCGCGAACGGCTCGGGTTTCTGGTCAACGTCGGTCTGGACTATCTGACGTTGGATCGGGCAGCCGCCACGTTGTCCGGTGGAGAAGGCCAGCGCATCAGGCTCGCCACGCAAATCGGTTCCGGCCTCGTCGGCGTCCTCTACATCCTCGACGAGCCGTCGATCGGTCTCCATCAGCGGGATAATCGGCGCTTGCTCCAGACCTTGCTTCGCCTGCGCGACCTGGGCAACACAGTGGTGGTGGTCGAGCACGATGCAGAAACCATGATGGCGGCGGACCATCTATTGGATATGGGGCCTGGTGCCGGAACGCAGGGGGGGCGGGTTATTGCCCAAGGCACGCCGAATGACGTCATAGGGAATCCCGACTCGCTGACGGGCCAGTATCTCCGCGGCACGCAAATGGTCAGCCTTCCTCGCCGCCAGCGTAAGGCCAAGGGGCTGTTGTCCATTGTGGGGGCCACGAAACACAATCTCAAGGGGATGACCGCCAAGATTCCGCTCGGTCTGCTCACCTGTGTGACCGGCGTGTCGGGGTCCGGAAAGAGTACGCTGGTTCTCGAGGTGCTGTTCCACTCCCTCTCCCAGTTGCTCTATCAGAAAAAACCGAAGATCGATGGCTGTAAGGAGCTGCTGGGTGCCGACGCCCTGGATAAAGTGATTGACATCGACCAGTCCCCGATCGGCCGGACTCCGCGCTCGAATCCGGCGACCTATACAGGTCTGTTCAGTTTCATCCGGGATCTCTACTCCAATCTGCCCGAGTCCCGCGTTCGGGGTTA
>JBGPVY010000317.1:0-2919 GCA_041491905.1 Nitrospiraceae bacterium
ACGTTGCTCGAAAGCGAACTCTTCGGGCACATGAAGGGGTCCTTTACCGGCGCGATGGCCAATAAGGCGGGGTTGTTCGAAGTCGCCAACGGCGGCACGATCTTTTTGGATGAAATCGGCGATACGACCCTACCAATTCAAATCAAGCTGCTGCGCGTCATTCAGGAACGAGAGTTCCGGCGTGTGGGCGGCAGCCAGGATGTAAAGGTCGATGTGCGCATTGTGGCCGCGACCAATAAGGACCTTGAAAAAGCTGTGGCCGACGGCTCATTTCGCGAAGATTTGTACTACCGCTTAGACGTGATCCCGATTCGGCTTCCACCGTTGCGGCTTCGAACGGGAGACATCCCGCTTCTCGTGAAACATTTCCTTGAGAAGTTTTCACAGGAAAACGGCAAGCCGGCCCCCGTATTGACATCGGAGGCGATGCACGTGTTGTTGAGCCATGAGTGGCGCGGCAACGTGCGCGAGCTTGAAAACTTGATCGAGCGTGTTGTCACCTTTTCCATCGGTGCGCCTGTGTCGGATGAGGATATTCGTGGCTGGCTTCATCGAGTCGTGACCCCTCAGCAGCAGGGGGTGCCCACTGATTTGCCTGAAGACGGGTTGGATTTGGAAGGGCTTATCAACGGCATTGAAAAAGACCTGCTCTTGAAGGCGCTCGAACGGGCCATGTGGGTGAAGAAAAAGGCCGCACGGCTTCTGAGGCTCAACACGCGATCCTTTCGCTACCGACTAGAGAAGTATGCCATCAAGGGAGGCCGTGATTAATCCGCAGCTGAGTCCCTCCGAGATCACCGTCTTCGCTCCTGCCAAAATCAACGTGATCCTGCGTATCCTCGGCCGCCGCCCCGACGGTTTCCACAATCTCTGGTCGATCATGCAGACGGTTGCCCTCGAAGACGAGGTGCAGATCAGGTTGCGTGCTGATCGACAGGATATTCAGCTGAGGTGTGATGCGACGCAGCTGGCTGCAGACCAGAGTAACCTCGTCTATCGCGCCGCCAACGAGGTGTTGGCGCGAGCCCAGCAATCGATCGGGCTCGACATAGAGCTGCGTAAGCGCATACCGATGGGAGCCGGCCTCGGTGGCGGGAGCAGCGATGCTGCAGCCACCATCATAGGGTTGAACCATTTATTACGGTTGGAGTGGTCTCCGACGCAGATGGCTGATGTCGGGCAATTGTTAGGTAGCGACGTGCCATTTTTTCTCTTTGCCCCTTCAGCGTTTGTGGCGGGTCGGGGAGAAACCGTTCGGCCGGTCGTCGTTGAAGGGACGCGATGGATCGTGCTCGTCAACCCGGGGTTTGGGGTCAATACCAAGTGGGCGTACCAAGAATTGGCTGCCACCAGGACGGCTGTCACGCCGCTGTCGCTGGCCCAGCGTGAAATCGACCGGCAATCGCGGGTGAGCTGGGCCCAATTGATTGCCGCGGCAGAGAATGATTTCGAGGCGCCGGTCTTCGGCGCACATGGGAACCTTCGGGAGATTAAACGGAGCTTGCAGGCCCACGGAGCCGAGATCGCGCTGCTGTCCGGAAGCGGGGCGACAGTGTTTGGGGTATTCGCGGACGAGGCCCGCGCGCGCCTGGCCCAGTCCCAGTTCGTGAGTGAAAATTTGATGAACGTGTTTGTCGCACCCACCTGTTCAGGCCCGCTTGGCTGGCAATACGAACTACCACGATAAGCCGTGGCTCGGTTGACAACTCCCCTTACATTCCGTTAGAGTCTAGCCCCTTAGCTGGCTTCCTCAACAGCGCGCAGCGAATATAGGTAGGCGGGTCACGATTACGCCCACCGACGCCCGCCGTCGAGACGAACCCTATACGAAATTAGAACGTGACGCAGTCGCATCCAGGTACCCTCTGAGGAATCGATGAGCGGAGAGCTACAGATATTCTCTGGCAACGCGAATCCGGCCCTGGCCCATGAAATTTGTGCCTACCTTGGGACCAAGCTAGGGGAGGCTACGGTCGGGTCATTCAGTGACGGAGAAATTCGTGTCAAGATTGAGGAAAACGTTCGTGGCGGCGACGTGTTCGTCGTGCAGTCGAGTTGCCAGCCGGTCAACGACTCCCTTATGGAGTTGTTGATTATTATTGATGCGCTCAAACGGTCCTCCGCAAATCGCATCACTGCGGTCATCCCGTATTTCGGCTATGCCCGTCAGGATCGTAAAGATCAGCCACGTGTGCCGATTTCAGCGAAGCTCGTGGCCGATCTCATCAGTACCGCTGGCACCGACCGGGTGCTGACGATGGACCTCCACGCGGGGCAGATCCAGGGGTTCTTCAATATACCCGTGGACCATCTCTATGCACTACCCGTGTTGTTGGATTACATTACGAAGCAGAAGGTGAAGGTCAGTGATCTGGTGGTCGTCTCGCCAGACGCCGGTGGAGTCGAGCGGGCCCGCGCCTTTGCGAAGCGGCTCGAAGCGAATTTGGCGATTATCGACAAGCGACGTGAAGGACCGAATCAGACGCAGATCATGAACATCATCGGCGACGTCGCAGGCAAGAGTGCGCTCTTGCTGGACGACATGATCGATACGGCCGGCACCATCGTGAAGGGGGCGCAGGCCTGTATGGATCATGGGGCTCGGGAAGTATGGACGGCTTGTACACACGCGGTGCTCACCGGGCCGGCATTGGACCGGATCCAGCAATCCTGCCTGAAGCAAGTGATCGTGACCAATTCGATTCCGTTACGGGGCAAAGAGCAGAGCTGCCCGAAGTTGCATCAATTATCGGTCGCTCCACTGTTAGGTGAGGCGATTCGGCGAATCCATGAAGATGAGTCGGTGAGTTCATTGTTTGCCTAACTCGAGACCGAAGCATCTAAAGACAAGCGAGAAGGGGACGGAGGCCTGTCATGAAGTTTGATCTAGCAGTCACAGTGAGAGAGAAAACGGGAAAG
>JBGPVY010000188.1:0-6240 GCA_041491905.1 Nitrospiraceae bacterium
AGTCGCGTTGCGAGACGGGCATGCGGAGCCGCGAAGCCCCGAGGCGTACTTGAACAGTACGTCGAGGGAGCGAGCGGCGAGCCTGCCCGCCGAAGGCTCGTCGCAGCAGCGAATCCGCGATTGCAGCAGAAGCGCTCATGAATAATGCAGGCGAGAGTGCGGGGCTACTTGGCCACGATCTCGAGGAGTTCGATCTCGAACACTAACGTGGCGCCGGGCTTGATGAGAGGGGGCAGGCCTTTGTCCCGATAGGCGAGGATCGACGGGCAGACCAGCTTGCTCTTGCCGCCGACTTTTATCTGCTGCATCCCTTCCACCCAACACTTGCTCATTTCGTTCACTCTGAGCATGGCCGGCTCGCCCTGCTTGGCTGAGCTATCGAACACTGTCCCGTCGATCAAGGTTCCTTGATACTGCACCTTCACCATGTCCGTCATTTTTGGAATGGCACCGTTCCCTTCCTTGATGGTCTTGAGGATTGCGCCGGACTCGGTTTTCTTGGCGCCGGATTCTGCCGCGACTTTCGCAAGGAACGCGGCTCCCACTTTCTTTTCCGCTTCTGCAATGACCGAGGCGCGGGCCTGTTGCAGCTCTGAAATCTTCAGACCGAATGCTTGGAGGTCCACCTTAGGGGGCCGTTTGAAAAACCCATCGGTGATGCCGGACTTCACCATCTCAAATTCAGGCTCGCTCAAGTTGAAGTTGCTGAGCGATTGGTTAACGGCTAATCCCAAGGCATAGAGGGTCTTTTGTTCATCGGTCGTGGGTTCTGGGGCTGCCGCGAATGCCGCAGTGGTTCCAAGGCAGAGCAGGGTCACCAAACAGGAGACAACGAAGAGCATGAGCTGTCCTTTCTTCATGTGTGGCTGCGACGGAGCCGATATCGCAAGGCTTGAATCTGAATACGTTATGCGATGTTGCGCATGGGGATCAAGACAAATTTTCCTGCTTGGGTTCGTCTCACAAGTGAGTTCCCTCATCGCACTACGCAACAAACCTTTCGTTGAATGGGTGGCTCCTAAGTCGAGCGGGACACTCTCCCGCTCGACCTCGCGGGGATTACGGAGCGGGCGGCTTGCTCACGATCTCAAGGAGTTCGACCTCGAACACTAACGTCGCGCCGGGCTTGATCGTGGGGGGCGCGCCTTTATCGCCATAGGCGATATTGGACGGGCAGACCAACCTGCTCTTGCTGCCGACTTTCATCTGCTGTACCCCTTCCGTCCAGCATTTGATCACTTGATTCAATCCAAACGTGGCCGGCTCGCCCCGCTTGACGGAACTATCGAACACCGTTCCGTCGGTCAGGGTTCCGTGATAGTGGACCTTCACCGTGTCCGTGACTTTCGGGGTCGCGCCGCTCCCTTCCTTGATGGTCGTGAGGATTGCGCCGGACTCGGTTTTCTTGGCGCCGGATTCTGCCGCGGCTTTCGCGAGAAACGCGGCCCCCGCTTTCTTCTCAGCTTCCGCGACGACCGAGGCGCGGGCCTGTTGCAGTTGTTGAATCTTTGGGCCGAATGTCTGGAGGTCTACTTTGGGGGCCTTTTTGAGGACCCCATCGGCGATGCCGGACTTCACGAGATCAAGTTCAGACTCGCTCAGGCTGAAGGAGCCGAGCGATTGGCTGATGGCTAATCCCAAGGCATAGAGGGTTTTTTGTTCATCGGTCGTGGGCTCTGGGGCCGCAGCGAATGCCGCAGTGGTTCCAAGGCAGAGCACGGTCACCAAACAGAAGACATTGAAGCGCATGAGCCGTCCTTTCTTTATGTGTGACTGCGACGGACCTGACATCACAAGTCCTGGACCTGCATAGGGTATGCGATGTTGCGATGGGGCTCAAGACAATTATGCTTGGCAGGATGCTGAAAAAGTCCGCCAGCCTGTCTTGTTCATTTGGTCTGTTTGGTCTGTCTGGTCTATTCGGTCTGTCTCGTGTGTTTGGTTGAACGAAACTAACCACATGGACCAGATAGACCAGGTAACCAGACAGACCGCTGTCAGTGCGGCCTGGTTACCAACGGTGGCCCCGGTGGTGTGGTCCATAGTAGCGCAGACCGTAGAAGAACGGAGGGTAATAATATGGCGACCCAAAGATCCAGGGGCGACCCAAGTAGAGGCCGAGTCCCACAGGGGGATAGGCATAGAGGGGAGGGACTGCTTGCACGACGGCGGGTGGTTGTGCCAGGTGACGTTGCAGCTCGGCGCTCGTGGATGCCTGACGGTCGAGCTGATCTTTTAAGAGATTGACGGTCTCTTGTTGGGCTTGCAACTTTCCTTGGAGTGCTGCGATCTGGTCGCGCTGCGACTCGGCGAAGGCCTCCACACAACGGGTGTGGGCGTCGCCAGTATAACTCGAACATTCCCACGGTGTCTGTGACTCGCTCGCCTGGGCCGGTAGCCCGGCCAACACCATCCCTAATCCGATCGTTCCGATGAGGAGCTGTGGCCACAGCCCTGCTGTCTTCCGAGAGGATTCTCGACGATGGAAGTCGTGATCGTTCATAGGCATCCCTCTTCGTAGCAACTGCTATTAGCCTACCATGCAATTACTCAAGGGAACAGGGGGGCTAGTTGGTTGGGCTTGTGTGTTTGGTTTGTCTCGTTTATTTGGTTGAACCAGACAGACCAGATGAACCAGATCAACCCTAGTTCGTCTCGCTCGTCCCGCCTGTCTCGCTCGGCTATCCTGCGGGAGTGTTTTCCTGTTGTGCCTCTCTGCCGTTGCGCCCTTGCCGAAGCCTCGCTAGAATCCGCCCACAAGTATGTCTGAATCGCCTCCATGATTCTGGGATTCGTCATTCTCTATTTGCTCCTGTCGATGGGGATCGGGCTGGCTGCCGCCAGGCGGGTCCATACCGCGAAGGATTTTGCGGTGGCTGGTCGGAGCTTGCCGCTACCGATCGTGATTGCCACGGTCTTTGCTACCTGGTTTGGGGCCGAGACTGTGTTCGGCATCTCCGCGACCTTCGTCAAGGAGGGGTTGCATGGAGTCGTGGCTGATCCATTCGGCTCCAGCATGTGCCTGATCCTCGCCGGGTTGTTCTTCGCCCGTCGCCTCTATCGCCTCAATCTATTGACCATTGGTGACTACTACCGGCTGCGGTACAACCGCACCGTGGAAGTGCTGTGTACGTTGTGCATTGTCGCGTCCTATCTCGGCTGGGTGGCCGCGCAGATCAAGGCGCTCGGCCTGGTTTTCAATGTGGTGACGGATGGTACTGTGACTCAGCCCCTGGGCATGGTGATCGGTGCCGCGATCGTCCTGACCTACACGACGTTTGGCGGCATGTTCTCAGTGGCGATCCTTGACTTCGTCCAGATCACGATGATCATGGGCGGCATGCTCTATATCGGTTCCGTGATCAGCGGTCTCGCTGGCGGCGTAGGGGTGGTGCTCACGCACGCGGCTGCAGCCGACAAGCTGGATTTCTTCCCTGCGGCGAATTTCAATGCCTGGATTCCTTTTATCGGAGCGTGGCTGACGATGATGCTGGGCTCGATCCCGCAGCAGGACGTATTCCAACGCATCACCTCGGCTAAGGACGAGCAGACTGCCGTGCGCGGGTCGGTGCTGGGTGGCACGCTGTACTTTCTGTTCGCCTTCGTGCCGATGTTTCTGGCTTACTCGGCGACGCTGGTGGACCCGCAGATGTTCGGCGCGTTGCTGCACAAAGATCCGCAGCTGGTGCTGCCGAGGCTGATTCTGCTGCACACGCCGGTCTTCGCCCAGATTATTTTCTTCGGCGCCGTGCTCTCGGCCATCATGAGCTGTTCGAGTGCCACGCTGCTGGCGCCGTCGGTGGCCTTCAGCGAGAACATCATCAAAGAAATCTTTCCGAATATGAGCGACCGCACGTTCCTCCACACCATGCGCACAGTGCTGGTATGCTTCGCCGGCGTGGTGCTGGTGTTCGCGCTCAATTCGCAGGCGAGCATCTTCAAGATGGTGGAAAACGCCTACAAGGTGACGCTGGTGGCGGCCTTCGTTCCACTCTGTGCCGGGCTTTATTGGGCCCGAGCAACGACGCAAGGGGCCTTGTGTGCCTTTGTGGCCGGGCTGATGACCTGGATAGGGCTGGAACTGTTCGGTCCGTCCGATTCAGTCTGGCCTCCGCAACTGGTTGGGTTTCTCGTGGCGGCGACGGGGATGGTCGTCGGCTCGCTATTGCCTCAGAAGATCGGAACTCGAGACGCGTAAAAACTGCTTGGTTTCTCTGGTTGCTCTGGTTTCTTTGGTTACTTTGGTTTATCTGGTTAGTCTGGTTCAACCAAATAAACGAGACAAACGAAAGAAACCAGATAAACCAGATGAACACGTCCCATCCGTCCCACTTGTTTGTTATGCTGTGGTGAGGTTCCAGAATCGTGAATAGACCTACCCAATGGGTGACATATGCGAGCATGGCCCTGGCAGGCCTCGTCGCCGCGCTCGGGCTCGTCGTTGTGGTCTATGGCGCGTATTTGGCGACCTTTCTTGAATTGCCCAAGAGCGACGAGCATCCTCCGCTGCGTCTGTACAGTGGACCCTTCCTGCTGCAACCCGATCTCTCGATTGCGCACAGCCACCTTCTTGAGCGGTTGCAACGGTTGGGCTATCGACGAGTGACAGCGCCCGTGCAGTCTCCTGGCGACTATCAGCTGACCGAGGAGGCCTTGACAGTCTATCTCCATCCGCAGCCGGAGGCCCATCTCAGCGCGACCATGGTGACATTGCCGTTGGATCAGGGGCGAGTGAAGGATGTCGTGTCTCCGCTTGAAGGTACCGCGCTCTTTCCCATCTTTCTGGAACCGGAACTCCTCAGTGGTGTGCGCGGTGAGTCACGACAAGTGCGCGAATGGATTCCGTTGGCGCAGATTCCTCCACGGATCATTGAGACGGTCCTGACTATAGAAGATCGCCGGTTCTATTCCCATTTCGGCATCGATCCGGTTGCCGTAGGACGGGCGCTCTGGACCAATTTTACGAAGGGCGGTGTGGTGCAGGGCGGCAGCACCATCACACAGCAGCTGGCGAAGAATTTATTTTACTCGCCGCAGCGGACGATGGGACGAAAGTTCAAGGAGGCCCTGGCGGCGTTGGTGCTGGAGGTGAAGTATACGAAACAGAGCATTTTAGAAAGCTATCTGAATGAAATCTATCTCGGGCAGGCGGGATTCGTCTCGATCTATGGGGTGAGCGAAGCAGCCCATCGCTATTTCGGCAAGACCCTGCAGGAATTGACGATCGAAGAGGTCGCGATGATCGCAGGTCTGATCAAGGGTCCCAATAGCTATGCTCCGACGAAACATCCTGAGCTGGTGAAACAGCGGCGTGACGTCGTGTTGCGGCGGCTGCGGGAGACAGGCCTCCTGACGGAAGAGGCCTGGAATCGTGCCGTCCATGAACCAGTGCGCGTGACTCCCTCAGAAGACGTCCTGACCGATGCGCCCTACTTCGTCGATGCCGTGCTTCGGGAGGTGGAAGAGGCCGGCGTGGTGCCCTTGCCGGAGGGCTTGCGGATTGATAGCACGCTCGATCCGATGATCCAGCAGGCTGCCACCGAATCGCTGGAGAAGGGACTGGCCAAGTTAGAGGCCACGCATTCCTTTCTCAAAAGTTCGCTGGAACCGATGCAAGGGGCGGTGGTGGTGCTCGATCCCAAGACCGGGTCTGTGCTGGCGTTGGTCGGAGGGCGGGACTACCGGCGGAGTCAATTCAACCGCGCGGTTCAGGCGCAGCGGCAACCGGGCTCTCTCTTCAAACCCTTCGTCTATCTTGCGGCGCTGGAAGCGGCCCGTGAGGGTCTAGCCGGCCAGTTGACCGCGGCGAGCTTGTTGGCGGACGAACCGGTGACCTTTGAGTCGGAGACCGGTCCCTGGTCTCCGCAGAATTACGACAAACAGTTCCACGGGCCTATCACCTTGCGAAGCGCGTTGGAGCAGTCGCTCAATGTGCCGGCGGTGCAGGTGGCCAAGACCGTGGGGACCAAGCCGATCGTGCAGCTGCTGCACCGTCTTGGCGTGACGAGTGCTATCGGTAATGATCTTTCGTCGGTGGCCCTGGGCAGTTCGTCGGTGTCGTTGATGGAGATCACGGCGGCGTATGGAACGGTCGCCAACGGAGGGATCGCTGTCAAGCCGACTGCGGTGCGGTCAACCAGGGATCGACAGGGAGACATTGTTTGGAATGGTGTACCGGATCGGCAGCAGGCGACCTCGCCTCAAGGGGCCTATGTGTTGACGTCTCTCCTCGAAGGCGTC
>JBGPVY010000031.1:0-17616 GCA_041491905.1 Nitrospiraceae bacterium
AGAGGGTACGCCTCGGCCCTTCACTCGCTGCGGCCTTGCTGGACAGCCTTTTTGAGCATCCTGCGGAAGCGCTCTTCTAATGTGCCTCACGTGGGGACCATAGAAATCTCGTGTACCAACAGAGTTTTCCCGCAGCCCGCTAGACTGCCTCCGGTACGACGAGACTCGGCTGATGCTGGCGTCGGTCCTCGCCTGGACGCCCCCACCGCTGACCGTCACCTCTGGAACGTTCAGGCATCCTCAAATGCGGACGATCATTGGGGCGGGGGCTTCCCTCTGCCAACGGCACAGGATGCCCCAACAACGTTTCGATCGCGCGCAGCTGATCACGTTCCTCGAAGGTCACGAAACTGGTGGCTCGCCCGGTCATCTTCATCCGGGCTGTCCGTCCAATACGATGAATATAGTCCTCCGGACAATTCGGTAAATCGTAATTCACCACATGGCCGATATTTGCCACGTCAATCCCGCGGGCTGCGATATCCGTCGCGACGAGAATTCTGACCTGTCCTCGTTTAAATCCGTCGAGAGCACGGAGGCGCTGGGGCAAACTGCGGTCTCCGTGGATGACCGCAACGCGGTGACCGGCCTGTTCAAGCGCCTGACCGAGTCGATCGACCCGATTCTTTGTCCGAGCGAATACGAGGACGGTTCCTCGTTCCGACCCCAGTAACGACACCAACAGATTCTGCTTCTCATGGAAGGTCGTATGATGCAAGGCCTGGGTCACACCTTCAGCCGTCGTCGAGGGAGGTGTCACCATCACATGAACGGCACCGTTCAGATTCGCTTGAACCATGCGGGTGACATCAGTCGGAATCGTGGCGGAAAAGAGTAACGTCTGTCGCTCCACCGGCAACGCGTCAAGAATCTGATTGATCTGTGGCGCAAATCCCATATCGAGCATACGGTCGGCTTCATCGAGTACCAGAATTTTAATCGGGGCCAAATTGATCGTCCCGTTCCACATATGGTCTAGCAAACGCCCCGGTGTGGCAACCAGGATATCGGGCCGCTGGCGCAATCCTCTTATCTGCGCCTGCATATCGCTCCCTCCGACGATGACCGTGGCAGAGAGGTGGAGACTTCGACCGAGCTTCTCGATTGAACCAAAAATCTGCAACGCCAATTCCCGCGTCGGTGCGAGAATCAACGCGTGCGGCTGACCTTTCGGCAGGACCGCAAGCCGTTCGATCATGGGGACAACAAATGCGGCCGTTTTCCCGGTACCGGTTTGTGCACAACCGATGACGTCCCGGCCCTCAAGGGCTGGTGGAATGGCCTGAGCTTGAATGGGAGTGGGAACCAGCAAGCCCGCTGCCGTCAAATCCCGCAAGAGCGGTTCAGATAAACCAAATGTATGAAAACTCGTGTGAACAGAGGTATGCAATGCACTATCCTTTCAGTGTGATCGCATTAAGACGGGATCAGAGAACCGAGGGGAGAGAAACCAGGAAGGCGTCAACTCCAACAGGACCTGGTCGCGATGCGATCGCGAAGTCCGTTATGGTGTATACAGCCGTGCCGCCGGACTACTGCGACCACGATGTACCGCACATCGTACAGCAAGCCCCTTCTGGCGTCAACCCTCTTGAAAAAGAAAGGCCAATAGTGGCGAGGGGAAAAACTGACCTCTACTTTCAAGCTATTGGGCTATTATCATGTCATGAAAACAGACGCGTTCGCTATCCCAGCCAGACTGTGCTATGGTAGCTGCACATGAAGTCCGGTCACTACTCTATCCCTCGCGCCTTCATTCCCTCCCTCTAGATTCTGCGCGATCGATGCGCTAGTTTCCGCCCTGCTCCGCACACAGGTCACTTCAGGGGGACCGCCGAACAGCACCAGTCCGTCAGGCTCGTATTTCGAAGACTCGCTCGCTCGGACGAACTAACACGTCATGAAAGGAATCTCGATGGGGAAGCGGATCCTATACGTGGGAGGACTCCCGGACACGATCTCGGACTGTGCACTACGTGGCCTCTTCACCTCCTACGGTCTGGTCGCCAGAGCCTATGTGGTCCGATTCAAACATACGGGAAAGTCCGCTGGATACGGATTCGTCGAAATGGGGTCCGGCGAACAGGCCTTAAACGCCGTGGTCGCCCTTGAAGGAACCGAATGGGATGGTCACCTCCTCAGGCTCTATGTAACCCCCTACGCAAACCAGGCTGTATAAGATCGCACACGTCACGGAAAAGGAGTACACATGGGCCGTACCAACTTGGACCCAATTATGACCTTTCCAGATGGATCGCACCTCTTGATCAGCACCGCCTGCTCAAAAGAGGGGAACTTTTCCTGTGCCCTCTATATGGCGACCATCGCAACGGATGATCGAGGGGCCTTCCGCGTCGTATCCAACCACCTCGCCGCAGCCACTTGCTTGGTTGCGCAAGAAGACGCCTACAGTTATGCCCAACGTCTCTACCCACGTTCGGCTGAGACGATGAAAAAGCCACCCTACCTCATCTGGCCCGGCCCTGGTCCCACCGGAAATGCGGATGTGTAGGACGGTTCCCTGACCTTCTCGCACCAGATGGCAGCCTTGGTGGCGACGTGCTGAAACCCGATCATCCGGCCGTTCTATCAGCCCCTGCGCGCCGCCGGTGAAGCACCGAAGGTCGCCCTCGTGGCCGCGATGCGGAAGCTGCTGACGATTCTCAACGCCATAGTTCATGCTGGGACTCCGTGGCGGCCGGTGGTGGCACCGCACGCGTGACCGTCAAGACAGTTGCTCGGTCCTTCACTCGCTGCGGCCTTGCCTGGGCAAGGCGCGTCCCAGGGCGAAGAGGCTGTCTGGGCAGACTCAGGGCGGGTGGGTGAATTAGCCGCCAGGGTTGGGTGGGTGAGAAGTTTGACCTTTTTGAGCATCCAACGGGAGTGTTATCTTATTGCGCTATACGTGCGGACTATCGAAGCTCTAGCGTGTCAAATTATTTTTCCAGTATCCTGCTAGACAGGAGAATCCAACACAGGTAATATCGAAAACATTAGGGGTATATCTCTCGCCATGGCTACAATCCTTGTTATCGACGACGAAGAATCGATTCGGAGCCTCCTGAAGCAAGTCCTTGAGAGGGCCAACTACCGTGTGCTCGAAGCCCGCGATGGTCGGGAGGGCTTGACTCTCTACCAGCAGAACAAAGTGGACCTGGTCCTCATGGACATTCTGATGCCGGGAACCGACGGACTCGAAGCCACCTTACAACTGACGCGGGAATATATCGACGCGAAGGTCATCGCCATGACCGGCGCGCAAGGGGATAAGAACTTCCTCGACGTCGCGAAACTCTTCGGCGCCCGTCGCGTCTTCGAAAAACCCTTCGACCTCGACAAACTCGTCCAAGCCATCAAGGAAGAACTCGCCAAGTAACGGCCCCCCTGCCGCGGTGCTGCGGGCGACCTGCCCGCTCTTGCCTTGACTCGACGTCGCGCCGGCGTTTTTGGCCATCTCGCGACACTCGTCGATATCCCGTCCGCTACCTCCTCACCATCCTATTGTCAATGGGCATTGGGATAGGGAGTGGGCTTCGGCAAGGCACAGGCGGAAAGAGAAGTCCAATAATAACAATAGGGTACAGTCAAAACATCAACTGCTCCCCTTCTTGCCCCTCGTACATACGAGCACCGGGCACGAAATCAAATGCCGTCTTGGCCGGTTGACGTCATCCCTCATCTTCTGCAATTATTTCAACATGGGGTCTGATTCATTTCGCATTGTAGCGATCCCAGCGGTCTTGAAACCAAAGACGGGTTTACTTTCGTTTTGGCTCGCAGTGCTCTGTCTCACCCCACTTTTCCCACTGAGTAATTTTGTCGGGCACCCACACTGGGAAGCGATTCGTTGGATTCCCTTTCAAGATTTCTCACTCACCCCGAATATTCTCATGGATATCATCGGCAATATCGGCTGGTTCATGATCATCGGATATCTCTTACATTACTGGAGGGATGAGGACTCTTCCTCCTTGCGGTCTATCACGACAGTCGTCCTCATTGCAGCCGGCGTTTCTCTTTCGCTCGAATTCTTTCAGGTCTTCTGCCACAATCGCATTCCCTCGATGACGGATGTCATTTGCGATACCATAGGCGGCTGCCTCGGTGCCTATTTTTCGGAACAGTACCACTCCACAGTTTCCTCAGAACCGGTCCGCTACCTGGTAATTGAAGACGACGGTTCCAAAACTCTCCTCTAACAGCCCTGATCCTGATCAAGGTCGAGCACTGCGTTCTTTCCGCACAAGTCCGCGCATCATCGCCGGGTCGTTGTACGCCACTTCGCTCAAGGCATCCATGATATGGAGCCCTTTCGTCGCGACTAACTCCTTGGCCTTCGCATAGTTCTTCGCGCTGAACCGCGCCACGGCCGGCTGACTGTTCACAATCTGACAAGCCAGGATCTCGCCGTTCACTTCCAGCGTACCTCCCTGCTCGACCAGCGTCTTGGCCTGCGCCGAGGTAATGCCATGGAGTTGCGCGAACTCCTCCAGTCCTCCAGTCTCAACTAATCGCCCATCCGGCATGATGCAGAGTCGCTTGAAATGCGGGGACCAGTCCTTGCGGAAGTCGATGTACTTGATGTCTCCCCCCTTTGCGACTGCGCGATCCAATGCCCGGTAGTCGAGTCCAAGATTCTTCTGCTGACGCTTCGTCTTTAGTTCATCAGGCAGGGTTTTCTGGAACACATAGGTCGCGGCGTCTTCCAGCGTGCATCCACGGGCTCGAGCAACCTGTTCAGCCTCCGCAAACTGCAGCAGGTCGAGCACCCACGTCTGTTTTGGAGCCGCTCCGCTGGGGTTCACGCGACAGGCAAAGATTCCCTTCGTCACCAATCCGCCTTCCTGTGGATACACATACAAGCCACCGGTTATGAGAAGGTGCGTCATCGTCTCTATCGGCACTCCATAACTTTCCGAGAGAACCTTGGCATGCCCTGCGAGATCCTCTTTCTCGGTCATGGCGCAGGCCGTCACATTCCCTGGTGCGTCGAACTCAGAGTAGTCCTCAATGACGTTGTAGAGAATCGGCAGCTTCGGCGCCGTGACCTTTTTCTTAATCTTGAACATGCCTCACCATTTCTTTCGCCCCTTACCCATCACGTTTCACGTGCCCATACGGAGGCAACGTCATCAATCTCCGATCCTCCACCGGTCCGCCGATCGTAAAGTGATAGAGTGATTGGAGGCTCAGCCCCTTCACCGCTACGATCTCATGCACCGGGTCGTCAAAGAAACATCCGATCCCAGTGGCCCGTACCCCCGCAGCTTCCGCTTCCAGGTACAGCACCTGCCCCAGCAACCCCGACTCCCAGAAGAGACGTGGGTAACACCAGGCTCCCCCTTCCCGCAAGCGCCCCTCGAACTCGGCCAGCATGCCGAACGAGAATGCGCCGTCGCCGGCAATATCTTGGTGGCAACTCACCTGCGCAGCCAGTTTTTTCGCATCGCCTTCAAGCAGCCAGTAGAGAGGCAGTTCCTCCGGACAACCTGGCACCGGAGTCCAGGTCAGCTCTGGATTCATGGATTGCTGGATGAACGGCAGCTTCTCCGGGTCACGAACCAGCATATAGAGCCCCGGCGTCATTCCCTCGACTCGATGCACAAAGAGCATCAGATGAATCGCCGGCTCATAGGGCCAGACATCCCACGGCATGGGCCGATCCATTTGCGGTCGATCGGCACGTGGCATCGTCCGCTGGAGCATGCGAAAGAACGTCGCGGCGGTGATGGATGTGTGACCGTCAAAGGCCACAGCACTTCTGCGCTGTCTGATAATTTTGCCCGCATTCGGGCCGGTGTCGCTCGTCTCTCGTGACGCGTCGTCCATCGCAGGTGGTGAGAGAGACAGCATCCGCCGTTCAACCGCAAACTTCCAACTCGCTATCGCGACGTCATCGATAATTTCCCACGGTACCGGATTCTCTCGACTCAAGCGATTGGCTTTCCCATGCCATGTACATTTTGCAAGATCGCCAACTACCGCATTCTCGACGAACAATGGAATTTCGCTCTTGGCATCCTGCTCCACGTCTCCAGTTGGCCAGACAACTGCTAAGCAGTCCGGATGCTCACGCTCAGCATCGTTGAAATCTTCTTTGCGAGCCGTACCCAAGAGCGTGGCGACCGTGTCTTCCGCGACTCCATCAAGCAGCACCATCTTCCATCCGAGTGTCGCAGCGGCAATTCGTGCCGTCCCAATCACATGACCTGCATCGTGGTTGCAGTAACGGAACGCCCGCTCCCCATACTTCCAGGCTTCCCGCCAGTGAACGGAGGCGAGCCCGAAGAGAAATGCGCCATGTGGAAACGGGGCCAGCAAACGAGCCAACTGTTCCAGCGAAAACTCTGCGCGCAATTCCAGCCCATGTTCCTTTGGCGCATAATGATAGAGACCGGGTTTGAGATTGAGCCCGTCGAATTGTGGCAAGACGAGATAGCCTTCGGTCGGATGCAAATTGCCGGACGACGGATTACTCCGCAGCGCCCACTCCGACTCCCCTGCCTTCTTCCACGCCGACAGTGCAAGTGCGAATTCAAAGAATCTGGAAAGCGATCGTACGTTGAGAGGATGGCAGGCAACCGCCCCAGGCTGGTAGATGGCGTCATAAGAGGACGATACCGGGTCTTCATCCGGCAGCAGCAGCGACAACAAAACGAGCGGTGCGCCTTCAAACCGCCGAAATGGATCCGGCTGATTTGCCCAATCCAGATAACCAAGTGCACGAGCATAGCGGTTGAAATGGTGCTTGGTCTGGACGTGATAACGGATCACGCGATCGATGGGATCGGTCGGCACAGTCTCGACTGGTTCGCGGTCCAAGGGGATGTCTGTGGCCATCGTAATAGTCCGTCACAGTCTACAGAGCCACAAGAAGGAAAGTAAACGCGGGATACTTGCAGCAAAGGCATATAAATCGTCTACAATGCATCATGCCTCTAGTCTGTGATGGACCATGGCCTTTAATTGAAAAATTCAATAATCAGCATCGTCACTTATGCAATACATGGTCGACACCAACATCATAAATTGGCTGGTCGATGGCAGTTTAAGCACTGAGAATTTCCCCCCAGATGCTGCATTCGTTGCTACGCATATCCAGCATGACGAGCTAAGCAAGACGCGCGATTCGACACGCAGACAGAAATTGATTGATCGGTTCAATACATTTGTTGATAGCACACTCCCTACTGAATCGAAGATTTTGGGAATTTCCAAACTCGACTCCTGCAAAATGGGAGAAGGAAGGATTTTTAGCCGATTAAAGTCTGATCTGGATTTGTTGAATCACGGGAAAAGCAATAACTCCGAAGATGCGCTTATCGCCGAAGTAGCAATTGTGAATGGTCACACTTTGATAACAGCTGATGACGACTTGCGTGCTGTCGCCGAGCAGCATGGCTGCAACGTTGCCCATTTAGCAAAATACAAAGCCACCTAGATGCCAGCCCTTTACCGTTGCCAATTAAGAACAGGATGCAGTGACTGATATGCAATTCGACGCTGCCCTTGCAGCACAAGATACATTCCGACGAGCCGAAACAGAGCTTGGCTCTGACTGGGATACTGCCGTAGAACTCGAAGACACGTTTTCCTCGAATGCTGGATCAACGGCGCGCGAGGCCTATGAGGGCTTGCTCGCACTCGCAGCCCGCTATCCCAACGCGCATTCTTTTCAAGCCTTCTGTATCTTCATCACCTGGCAGCAGGTCACGGAAGAGACCATTGCGCATCATTTCCAGACGGGCCTCCGGCTCTGCGAAACATTTCTGGCTTCTCCTGATGGGAAGCATCGAGCAGACGTCGAGCAGATCACCGAACTATATGGGTCATTTCGTGATGGAATGGGGCTCGATGAAGAAGATGAGATTCAAGTCGAGTTTCGACGCGACACGCCTAAGGGAGGAGACTAGCTTTCAGAGTGCTGGGTTGAAAGTGCTGAGTTCTGAGTCTGGGAATGCCGAAAGCTGATCGCTGACGACTGATAGCTCATGGCTGATGACGACAAACATCGCGCACGAATTTTTCTCCACCGCGGCCAGCTCACGCAGGCTAAAGCCGCATACGAACAGGCTGTCGCGGATGATCGCCTTGCCAATGACCACCGAGCCCTCTCCGATTCGCTCGGCAATCTGGGCAACGTCTGCGCCCTCTCGGGCGACCTGGACCACGCAGAAGCCTGCTACAGGGAAGTACTCGCGATCCAACGCACGGAGAGGAATCAGCACGCCATCGCCCACACGCTGGTGAATCTCGGCAATCTGCACGTCGGAGCCGGCACACCGGAAAAGGCCCGTCCCTACTATCTCGAAGCCCTCGACCTCCTCACACCCCTGAACGATCACCGGGCGCTCGGCATCCTCTACCATAACCTCGGAATGGAAGAGGCCCGCCAGACACAGTGGGATGGAGCCACCGCATACTTCACCCAGGCCCTTGATGCGCATCGCATCGTCGGCAATGAGGAAGGGCTGGCACTCACCTATAGTCAGTTGGGAAAAATGTTTCTGGATGCCGGCGACGTGCGAAAGGCGGAAAAATGTTTCAACAACGCGTCCGAACATTTTATCAAGCTCGGGAACGCCCCGGGCGAAGCCGCGGTGCTGCGCCTGTTAGCTGACGTGTATATCCGCGTTGCCGATCGAGTATCGGCCATCCGTTGCCTCGAACGCGTCGTATTTCTCGCTACACATTACGACCTACCGGAGTTGGGGCATGATCTGGAATCGTTGACACACATTCGTCAATCTGCCCCGCGCCCCTAACCCATACCTCTTCCTGATTTCATACCAGTCGCCTGGCGAAATCTCGCATCTTACTGGACAGATTGAAGTCCTCTGCTAATGTGAGGGTTGTCACACCTGTCCATCAAGGTTCACCTCCCGATAGCTGACAGGATACTGACATGAACTTCGCAGACAGGTTGGGACATTGCTCAACTATATATTGTTAATCACGCTTATGGCCGCCCTGTCTTCCCCTATTTACGCCGCCGACCCCACGCCCAAGATCACGGTGGGGACACAAGAAGTCGGCCTTACCGCCGGCTACATGCTTCCCCATCGTCTCACAACGGACCACACCACGAAGCAGCAAGGAGTCGCCTTCATGCCCTCCTGGATGATGACGCTGACAGATCCCATCGGCGGCAGCTGGTATCGGAGTCAGGTCTCACTCGGCGCCGAGATGGTCTACATCCAGTTCCAGGAACCATTCGTCACACACGGTGTCGGGTTTACCCCGAAAATCAAATACACCTTCGTCGCACACAACCGGATCCGGCCCTATGCCGAATTCGCCGGAGGCCCCTTTTGGACCGATCTCACCGGAAAGATTCCGGAAGAATCCGGCCAATTCAACTTTGTCCTGAGTGCCGGATTCGGGGTTTCCTATTTTCTGACCGACCAGGCCGCTCTCAACATCGGCTATCGCTTTCAACATATTTCCAACGCCGGCACGCAGTACCCGAACATCGGACTCAATGCCAGCCTGCCCTATGGCGGCTTTTCATTCTACTTTTAAGGAGAGGGGCACCATGGCACGTCATCTCTTTCAGTGGACAATCCTGGGACTCGTTGGATTGACGACGACCACGACGGTTGGGTGCACGCGATGGATCGACGTCATCCCCTCGTCGACCAGCCGGCAGGAGTCAGTCACGCAGTCCATCCTCAACGATGAGCGGGTTCCGCTCGTGATGGATGGGTTCCGCATGACGCAGAACGGTGCTCCCCAGAATCCTTCGACCGAGGTCGAACATCGCATCTTGAACACCGTGCAGGAGACGCGCTTATTTTCGACACTCGTCCCGCTCGGAGGGAATGCTGCTTCGCTCGGCGATAAAGTGGTGACTGCCCGGATTACCTTTGATGAAACGATCGACCCTCATTCGGGAGAAACAGCCTGGAAAGGGTTTGTCATCGGGGCGTCCATGTTTCTCCTCTCGCCGATGATCGAGCTTGACTATGACTATGCCGCACAGGCCAGCCTCGAACTCGAGCGCTGGGACGGCCAGGTGAAGCGCTATGAGGCACGCTCCGCGGGTACTGCTCACTATACTTTGTTCGCCGCCACGCCGATTTTGATCGGCGAGCTCAAGGGACAGGTCACTGAAGCCTGTCTGACTGAACTTATGGATCAGCTCATTCAGGACACCAGCTTCTATGTGGCAAGCAGCACCCCCCTACCGGACTCGCCCATTGTCTCGGTGACCGTGAAGGCACGAAGGCCCCTGCCTTCCCCTACTACTCTTTCCGTCGTTCCCGTCTCAACCACGCCGTCACCATAAATAGGATCTCCCTGCCGCCATAACTCCGCTCTGGCCGACCCGAGTCCCTCAATGCTATAGTGGACCCGCTACGAGGGAGCGTTGCATAATGGACATTGACGCATTTAGGCAGATGGTCGCCAAAAACCCAAAGGGCTTTCTCGGCCGTTACGGGCTTCGGAATAAACTCTTCCAGGAAGGCGGCAACCTCGAAGAAGCGGTCGAGCACCTGACCGTCGCCACGCAGCTGGACCCGACCCATGTCGCGTCGCACCTGAGCCTCGGACGCACCTTAGTTTCTTTGGGACGGAAGGACGAAGCGAAGCCCATCTTGCAAGCCGGTATCGACGCCGCACACTCGGGTCGATCCAGCGGAGGGGGAGACTTGGTCCCTGAGATGCAAGCGTTGCTAGCCCGCATTATTCACGAGGGATCGTGACGAAACCGCCGAGACGGCAAGCGAGACGGGCGCGCGGAGCCTGCGAGGCGGGGCGTTGTCCCGCCTGGGAGTTCCGAAGGGGGTGTGCCCCCTTCGTGGGGATTCTACAAGGGGGCCGGCCCCCTTGTAAGAGTGGGCGAGGCAGGCTTCAGGGCCGAGCCCACGAGGGAGGCATACTTGAAACAGTATGGTGACCGACCGAGCGGCGAGCCCGCCCGCGTCCAGGTGCGTCGCCACCGCGCTTGCGAGGTCGAGCGCCCTTTGTATGATCTTGGCGCGAAGAAAAAATACCGCAATGAGTTCTGATTTTTGTATCGGCGGTTGCAGTAGAAACCTTCGTGAATTATGCGGGCTAGGGACATTGGGATAACGAATCGGATCGTGATGGAGCGAGGAGTGCCCCATGAAGATTGAAGAAGCCAGACAGCGAATCGAATCGGCGATGACGCAGTACGGGGCACAGGCCGGGATGGCGATCGATCTTGTGATCAACGAGGTGCGCTCCGATCTCGGCGCTGCCACGGCCAATGAATTGATCGACGAGTTTGACCTCGAGTTGCAATACAATATCGCGCCGTTAGAGTCGGACCATTCCACCAGCTGAACCAAGTAAAAAGGTAAAAGGCAAAAGGTAAAAGAACTCCTAACGATTCGGCACAAGCTCAAATCCGGTATCCTTCAATTTTTACTTTTTCCTTTTAACTTTTTACTTTCGGCTATTACCTTCTCCTCAAGATGCCCCTAATTTGGTGTGCCATTTCCGGACACGGCTACGGTCACGCTGCGCAAGTTGTGCCCGTACTCAATGCATTGGGCGTCCTCGTGCCAGGCCTGACTGCCGTCCTACGCACCACGGTCCCATCCTCGTTTTTCCGTGACCGCCTGACTATTCCCTGGGACCTTCAACCGGTGCAGCAAGATGTCGGCTGTATCCAAGACGGACCCCTCAAGATCGACATCGACGCGACTTGGGCGGGGCACCAGCGCTTCCACAAAACCTGGGAAGCACGTCTGTCCAACGAAGTCACCGCCATGCAGGCGGCATCACCCACGCTGATCATCGCCGACACACCCTACCTCGCCATCGAGGCCGGTTCCCGCGCACAGATACAGACCGTCGCCTTGTCGAGCTTTACCTGGGACCTCGTGCTCAAGGAATACTGCCACGCATCAGACAATTCACACCGACAGTTGATTCAGTGCATCCGTGGTTCGTATGCGAAAGCGCTCCTGGCCCTTCGCATCAGCCCTGCTCCCAGAATCGATATCTTCTCCAACATTATCGATATTGGCCCGATAGCCAGCCCCACCTCCCCTGAACGAGACCGGCTAGCCTCAACCCTCGCCCTCGCACCCAACGAACGGACCGTCTTGGTGGGATTCGGCGGTATTCCTCTAACGTCCCTCCCGCTTGAACAGATGGAACAGCTGCGCCACTATCGCTTCCTCTTCGACGGCCCAGTCCCACCGGGATATACCCGCGTTCACTCCACTGATACGCTCCCATTTTCCTTTAAGACCCTGCTTGCTTCTGTCGATATCATCATGACCAAACCGGGTTACGGCACCATCGTTGAGGCGGTCGCGCTTCAACAGCCAGTCGTGTATGTCCGCCGATACAATTTTGCCGATGAACCGCCGCTGGTCGACTATCTGCATCGCTACGGACGCGGCGTCGAATTGTCGATCGCCGACTTCACGCGAGGCCGGTGGGAGCCAACCTTACTGCAAGCCTTGGCCTCGCCGGTGCCTTCGTTGCCGCCGCCTCCAACCGGTGCCGCGGAGGCTGCCGAAGTGATCGTTCGATACTGTCAGCCTAAACCGCATTATTCATGAGCCATTCTGCTGCAATCACCATCGTTCAGGCGAGAGGCACGACCTGAAACACACATCCTTTTGGCCGTTCCCTCCGTAGGATGCTATAGTCGTGGCGGACATGTGGTGATCCCGGCTTTTCCTCACCACTCGCTCGCATTATGGATAAACCCTCACGACACGCCACCTCGATGATCGATCCAACCTTGCTGGCCCGCGTGGTCAAAGGCGATCAGCAGGCGTTCAGCCAGCTCTATGACCATTCGAGTACGCTCTTGTTCACGTTGGCAGTCAGGATCTTGGGGAATCCCGAGGAAGCAGCGGAGCTCTTGCAGGATGTCTATTTGGAAGTCTGGCGGAAGGTCTCCCGCTATGACGTCGGGCGTGGAACCCCGGTCGCATGGTTGGTCACCCTCACCAAAAGTCGGGCCATCGACCGGCTACGGGCCAGGGCCGCACGAGGCTATCGAGCCACGAGCTCGCTGGAAGCCGGAACTGCTGCGCAGGTGGCCGACCTGGGTCCAAGCCCGTTTGACACGCAGGCCGATCAAGAACTGCGTATTGCGGTCGGGGCAGCTGTGGCTGGATTGCCCCAGGCGCAGCAACAAGCGATCGAACTCGCCTACTACGAAGGACTCTCCCATGCCGAGATTGCCACGCGACTGAACCAGCCGCTCGGGACCGTCAAGACACGGATCAAACTTGGAATGTCCAAACTCCGAGATGGCCTCCAACAGTGGTGGAACCATGGTGAGCTCCAATGACGCATGAAGAACTCGAAGAATCGGTTCCCTTGTATGCTGCAGGTGCGCTGGAACGGATCGAGCGACAGGCGCTGGAAGCCCACTTACTCTCCGGCTGCGCCTCCTGTCACAGTGCGCTGAAAGACTATCAATCCGTCGCCTCTCTCCTCCCGCTCGGTCTCAGTCCGACCAAGCCGCCACGCTCTCTCAAAGCCACGATCATGGCTGGACGAAACCCCGCACCGATTCCAGCTGAAGCGGCACCGAACGAACCGGCCCGGCCGAGTCTGGAACCTGGCGAATGGATGAACCACCTCTTTCCTCCCGTCGCCCCTGCCCGATCGTTGTCACTACCCTGGGCCCTTGGCTTGGCCGCGCTCCTGATCGTGGCGGTTGGCGGATATTTCGCGTGGAACGTTTCGACACAACGTTCCATCGATACATCGAACATTAAAAAGCTCGAAGCATTGATCCAGGAAAAGTCGACGACGCTTGCCGGTTTACAACGTGAGGTCGGCGACCAAGCCAAAGTCCTCGCCGAATTACGCAACGAAATGCAGCAACGAACGAACGAAGCCACGGAAGCCAAGGAACAGCTGGCCCAGCGTGAAGCTGAACTGGAAGAGATTCGTATTCAATTAAGCCAGCGAGGGAGCGCCCACGCCGTTAGAACTCCGCAAGACGAATTGGCCTCACTCCTTCGAATTCCCAACGTCAAGGCCGTCTCTCTCACCGGATCGGACATGGCGAAACGGGCCGCGGGGTTCCTGCTGTACGATTTTCGAACCCAAAAAGTCTGGCTCTACTCCGTGAACCTGCCAGAATGTCCCGCTGCCATGACCTATCAACTGTGGGCCATTCACGACAAACCCGTGAGCATCGGGATCTTTCACATGGATCGAGGAGAAACCGCTCACCTACTGGTCAAGAAGGTGCCGAGCTTCACGGATGCGAAGACCTTTGCCGTCAGCCTTGAGCCCTCAGGAGGCCGCCCGCAACCGACTGGACCGATGTATCTCTTGAGCCGATCGTAACCCGGTTTATCTGGTCTATCTGGTTTGTTTTGTTTATCTGGTTGATTTGGTTCATTTGGTTAGTTTCATTCAACCAAAAAACCAGACAAACCAGATAGACCAGACAAACCAAATAACGATCTTCTAGTGAGACAACAATGCCGGGAGACGAGCGCGCAGAGGACCTCACGTTTATGCGGATGGCCCTGGAAGAAGCGTCCCGGGCGCCGGCCGTTGGCGAAGTACCGATCGCCGCCTTGATCGTTCAAAACAGCCAGGTTCTGGCGCAGACACACAATTATCGCGAACTTTGGCAGGACCCCACGGCCCATGCGGAGGTCATTGCAATCCGCGCTGCAGCGATCGCACTGGGCACGTGGCGATTGACCGACACGACCCTCTACGTGACCATGGAGCCCTGCTCGATGTGTATCGGTGCGATTATTCTAGCGAGGATTTCCCGAGTCGTCTTTGGAGCATGGGATCCAAAAGCCGGCGCCTGCGGATCGGTGTTCGATTTCACAAATGAACCGCGGTTGAATCACCACGTTGAGATTCTCGGCGGGCTACTGGAACAGGAGAGCCAAGCCTTGATCCAGCAATTTTTCCGTCAGTTGCGAACAGGATGAAGCAGGCGGAGACAATCCGCTACGAGGACGGTCCGTCGTTTATGCGCTCGTCTTAATGCGGATAGCCCAGTCGCTGCCGTGAGCCGACACCGCTCCTACCCATCCAGCTCCACAGTCTAGCCAGTGGACCATCCATCCAGGTTGCATGGCTGCTCCTTCCGACAACTTGACCTTTGCCCTCGGGGAATCATCTGAGGTGAGAATCTCGCACTGCTGTAATGACCGTAACCCAACCGCCTGGCCTTTCAATACTGCTTCTTTAGCGACCCAATAACGGTAAAACTGCCGGGTCTGGCCTGGACCTGACAGGCTTATCACCCTTTCGCGCTCAGCTGGCGCATAAAATCGTTCGGCCAGCTTGGCAGCTTGGACCTTGTCGCGAATCTGTTCAAGATCGACTCCGATGTCCTGTTCACCCGCAATTGCCATGAGCATACGCCCGCGGGAATGGGACAGATTGAACTCCAGTGGATGCTGGAGGACACGCCCATTCAGAAGCGCCGGCTTCCCTGTTGAGCCCAGCTGAAACATCAAGGCCGACGGATCGAGGCCGGTGTAACGGGCGAGCACCGCCCTGAGACCACCGTGCGCCAACACGTATCGGAATTGATCGTGTTGGCGAATGAACCGGGCCGCCCTCCTGCGTTCATCTTCGCTCAACCAGGAACGGCACTGCTCCACAAAAGACTTGCTTCCGTCGAGCGAGAAGCCCCAGACATGAATGGTCCGATCCTCCATCCCGATCGGCGCCGACCAGCCGGCCGTTGCGATCACCTCAATGGACGGAAAGACCATGACCGACTCACCTGTACCCGGATTCACCAGTACCCTCCTATAGCAGGATGTTGAATTTGGTTTGTTTGGTTTGTCTGGTCTGTCTGGTTTTTAGTTGAATGAAACTAACCAGATAAACAAAACAAACCAGATCAACCAGCTCGACCTCATCGTACTGGCTCGAGAGCGAAAAGAAAACCGATTGAAAAATCACACTCCCCAGGGTAAGCTCCCCCCGGAGCCGATCGCAACGACGGTACATCCGCCCCAATCCTACCCTGACGTAAGGCGAGTTCTGCCAAGCGGAGAGGTGCGAGAGTGGCCGAATCGGGCAGTCTCGAAAACTGCTGTCCTGGCAACGGGACCGTGGGTTCGATCCCCACCCTCTCCGCCAATTTTCAATAGGTTGTGCAACCAGGTCTGACACATTCAGGCCTGGTGCCTCATCTAGTGTCACCGGAAGTGTAACCATTTTCCGCTGAATGTAGATATCCAGCCGGTCTGCTGTCTCTTTCAAGTCCTCTTCGCTGGTAATGTTATACCGATCAAAGACAGATCGTGTTTTGTGACCGCTAATCTTCATCGCGACGGTCTCCGGCACCCCTGCCCTCACTAGGTTACGCACTCCGGTTCGGCGCAGATCATGGAACAAAAACCCTGACATGTTTAGCCGCTTCATCTGTCATGCCCCACTTAATATTTGGACAGGTATCATAAGCCAGGAGGGCTAAATGGACACCGTGATGAAACCTGTCCAGAATGGGCGTGGTCGAAGGCGGCAGTGGAGCGGTGAGCAGAAACTGACGGTGTTGCAGGAGTGGCAGACCGGGGTGCCGTTGGAAGAGATCGGCCGGAAGTATGCAGTGAACGCCGCGCAGCTGTAACGCTGGAAGCGCAGCCTCGACCAAGGGCTCAAGGAATCCGGCAAGTGGGTGCCGAAGCGCCACGTGCGGGGATTGCAGAAACGGGGTGAGGAGTTGGAGCGGGCGCTGGGGCGGAAGGCCTTGGAAGTGGACGTGTTAAAAAAAGCCTTCGCGCTCAAGGGGCTCACATGACCCGAGGAGATATACGGTGGCTACCGCGCACGACGGGCTGCTCCGTGGCCATGGTCTGCCGAGTCTTGGGCAAGCCGCGGCGTTGGTGGTACTATCAGCGGTGATCGGGGCGAGGGCGACCGCTCCGACGCCCGGAGCGCGAAGAGCGCGTCCGGCAACTCCTGGGAGCCAGCCCCACCTCCTACGGCTACCGGCGGATCCATGCGCGGCTCACGCGGCGCGGGGTGGCGTGCAATCCCAAACCGGTGTGGCGGGTGCGGCGGCGGCAGGGGTGGCTCTCGACCAGTCGGAGACGCATCATCCGGTCTGGGCGGCGACACGAAGGGCGGGTGCAAGTCTCCGAACCCAACCGGCGTTGGGCGTCAGCCATGACCCGTATCCGAGCGTGGGAGGGACAGAAGGGCCGCGTAGCCATCATGATCGACTGCGCGGACCGCATGGTGTTGGCGCGGCGGTTTGCCACGCGCATGACGGCCGACGATCTCGCCGAGATGCTACGGGAGGCTGTGTGGCACCGGTTTGGGGGAGCGCGGACCCACGCACGAGGCATCGAATTCCTCAGCGACAATGGCCCGGCGTACCCCTCGCATCGGTTCCGGCCGTTCGTGCGAGCCAGGGGACTCATCCCGTGCCCCACCCCCCGGCGGAGTCCGGAGGCAAACGGTTTGGCGGAGGCGTGCTTGGGCCGCTTCACGCGGGACGATGTCTATCAGGCGTGTCTCGAGACGGTGGAAGCCGTCGCGCGTCAACTCCTGGGGTGGATCGAACACTACGCTCACCACGCCCCGCACAGCGCCTTGGGGATGCAGTCGCCAGCCGAGTGCTATGCGGAATGGTTAGTCAGAAACAAGACTCGCCCTGTCCACAATTAGGTGGGGCAG
>JBGPVY010000046.1:0-15903 GCA_041491905.1 Nitrospiraceae bacterium
CAATCCAATAGTCCTTCCGATGTAGCTCACCTTCTCCACTTAAAAGGAGTGGCCCGATTGATCTTCCACTGCGCGCAACTTTCTCACCCACCCACCCACTGGCAGATATTTTTCACCCGCCACACCGCCGATTGCTTTGCAATCGATTTCCCGGGACGTGCCATTAGCCCGGGCAAGGGCCTTCTCTGTTCCGCATCTCCCCCAAAGGAGTCGCCAGACTGGCCTTCAGCGCGCGCATCGGACGAGCACGGTCTCATCGTGCGCGTTCTGCGAGCAAGAAGGATGGTCTGGCGGCTGCTTTCCCATCCTTCCGACCTCGCTCGTTTCTCTCTTCACAGGGTAGCCTGGTTGATCCTCGAGTGCGCGCGTCCAGGGACCCTAACGCGAGACGTGCGAGACATGCGGGACGAGCGAGACGGGCCAAGCGGGGAGGACCTGGTGGATTTCCCCCCTGCGTGCATCGAACGAGCACATTCCTGATTCTCTATACCTCTCTTTAGAGGAGGTGCCGAGGTCGCCCTTTACTGCGCGCATCGAGCGACCACCATCCATCTAAATGCTCCCTCCAAGCTTGCTCGTTATCTCTCAGGGATGGGGGCTGATTGATCTCCCACTGCGCGCGTCCAACGAGGGGAGTCCGCGACCGCGCGTTGCGCGAGCACAGGAGATCAACAGCCTCCATTCCCGCCCCCTCTTGAATCTTCGTTCTAGTGCGGACTATCCTCTATTCCATGGAACTACCGCACCCCAAAGACGATCCCTATCTCAAACTCATTCGACCGCTGGTCGAGGCCTATCTGGCCTTCTGGCGCACCGACATCCGCCATATCAAATCCCTACGGCTGACGCCCTCACAGTTCGATGTCATCGCCACCCTTGGAGATACGGAAGGCATGATCTGCTCGGAACTCTCTGCCCATACGCTCGTCACAAAGGGCACACTCACCGGCGTCCTCAATCGCCTAGTCTCCAAAGGTCTGATCCGGCGGGATGCGATGAAAGGAGATCGCCGTTGCACCAAGATCTCGTTAACCGTGAAAGGCGATGCGCTCTTTCGAAAGACCTTTGCGGCCCACTTGGCCTTTCTTCGTCCATTCTTCGAACGGGCCTTGAGCCCCGAAGAAGTGGACCAGACTCGTGCGCTGCTGCTTCGCCTGCGGGATAGCTTTCGACAAGAAGATTGAGGTTCAGGCTGAGGTCAGAGTGGCAAGAGACACACTGTTCGGCTTAACCTTACAATTAACCTTAACCTCTACCTAAACCTGATCTGACCCATGCGCTTAACCATCCTCGGCTCCGGCACGAATGTACACCCCACGCGAGCAGCTTCGGGCTATCTTGTCCGCACCGACCATACGATGCTGTTGGACTTTGGCCCACGCACGTTGACGAATTTACTAAAGACCGGCGTGAACCGGCATCGGATCACCCACATTCTCTTCTCCCACTACCACGCTGATCACTTTTCGGACTTCATCACCTATTTCTTCGATGCGATGATCTTTACGAAATACCAAGGAGGAAAACGGCCGCCGCTCACTGTGATCGGCCCTCGTGGCACGAAGCGACTCTTCCGAGCCCTCTTCGCCACCTTACCCGGCTTTATGCACGCACCGTTCGCGGTTCATTTCAAAGAAGTGGCTGATCGGGCGTTTTCGATCGGAAACACGACTGTGATTCCCCGAACTGTGACCCACACGCAGAACCTCCATTGCCTGGGATATCGAATTGAATATGGCGGGAAAGCCCTGGCTTATTCCGGCGATTCGCAATACTGTGACAGCCTCGTGCGCCTCTGTGGAGACGTCGATCTCGCGGTGCTGGACTGTTCCTTCCCGGCTAGTCGACCGAACCCGGTCCATCTGCATGCCGGTCAATGTGGGCAGGTGGCTAGAGAGGCCGGAGTCGGCCAGCTCGTGCTGTCGCATTTGTATCCGATCACCGAACGGTACAATGTGCGGGAACAGGCAGGGGAAGCGTTCGGGGGAGGGATAGTGGTCGGGCGGGACTTGATGACAATCAAACTGTAGCAGGATGCTGAAAAAGGGGCGGGGTAGCTGGGACGATCCCCGTGCTCGCGCAACGCGCGGCCTAAGAAGGCCCTCGTTGGACGCGCGCAGTTGGGATCATCCCAGCCACCCCTTTAAAAAGGGGTAGTTCGCTGCGGCCTTGCTTGGGACAAGGCGCGTCTCGGCGCGCCAGGGTTGGGCGGGTGAGAAGGTCGCCTTTTTGAGCATCCTGCGAGGTAATGCCCTGTTGGCCTAGAAGCGCCGAAGAGCGAGATACGTTTCGCGTCTAATGAGCTACAGACCGCCTTCGCGGTTATCACACCCAAGGATCTCAATGAATTTCGTCAGGCGGGCCTTCTTGAGGGGGTCGTCGAGTTTGGCATAGATGGCCAAGAGGTTCTTGATCATGCGGGAGAGAATCGCGCGCACCGGACTCTGCTGCAAATATTTCTCGTCAAATCCATAGCCGGCTTCCGTGAGAAACCGCTGGCAATTCTTCTCGGTCAGCAACGCTCCCCCGTTGAAACAATCGACGAAAACCTTGTAGCGATCCGATTCATACTTCACTAAGAAATGACCCGGCATCCCGATCCCATGAATCGGAAGACCCAGCCGCTTCCCGACAAGGAGGTACACCGTCGATAGGCTGATCGGAATACCTGTTCGCCGGTCGATCACGCAGTTGAGGTAACTATTCTCCAACTCATAATAATTCTTCGTGTTGCCTTTGAAGCCCTGCTCCGTAAAGAGGTACCGGTTCAACGTCTTGATCGTTTCCTCCCCCGAGGCCCGCGGGCCAATCCGATCTTGCACTTCCTGCGCCATCTCATCGAGCTGTCGTGTATACGAGGTGACCGTCAGGGAAGGATAGGCATACCGGGCGATCAGAAAGGCACCCTGTTCGAGATCCATCGGGCCATCCGGCAGCGCCGCCAGCTGCATGAGTTCATCCTCGAGATTTCCACCGCGGATTTCCTCAAGCACCGAGACCAGACGGTCAGCCATTTCCGGCTGTTCGATTTCCGCTTCCTGAAGCAGGGGAACCGCAGAGGGGCCGATGTCGATGAGTTTACCGCTGATGGTCCTGACGATCTTCTCGTCCTCATCGGCCAGCAGTCGGATCAGGGCCCGGATTTGACTCTCGTTTATCAGCATGGTGGGATTCCCGAAAAGCCCGCTCATCAGCCCATCGCCCGACGGAACACTTTGGCGCTCCCGTAGAGACAGAGGGCGTCAAAAATCACCATGACGACCACCACCATCCCGACATGGGGGAAAGCCTCAGTCCAGCCAGACAGGATCAATGGCCGCACCGCGTCGATCGCCCAGGTCATCGGATTGAAGCGCGCCAGGAACCCCATCCACGCAGGCATCCCCGCCAAGGGTACCAAGGCCGAGCTCAAGAAAATCATCGGGAGCGAAAGGAATCCCAGGACCGAAAAGAAGTCGCCGTGACTTTTCACGGAAAAGGCCATCGCCATGGAAATCGCGGTGAGACCGACGCCAAAGAGCATCCCGATCATCAAGATCGCGGCGATACCAAGGAGCCCCGTCGCCGGCTGAACGCCGAACAGAAAGGCCACCCCGAGGATCACGAGCACTTGGAGCGAGGTAATCGTCATAACGAAGATGAAGCGGCTCAGAATCACGGAACTACGATGGATCGGGGTGGTCATCAACCGCTCCAGAAACCCATTCTCCTTGTCGAACAGCAGATCGATGCCCCCGGCGAGTCCATTGTTGAGCACCGTCATGACGACCACGCCGGCAGTCAGGAAGCTGATGTAGTCCGGGGCCTGCGTCACTTGCACATCCGCGGCCCGCTGGAACAGGTTGCCGAAGAAGATCAGCCAGAACAGCATCGGCTGTACGAGCGTGAACAACATACTAAACTTTTCGCGGCTGAGCCGTCGAACCCACCGCATCGTTAACGCATGAATTTCCTGCCAGTATTCCTTCATGACGTAAAACGTGAAACGTCAAACGTGAAGCGTGGTGTCGGAGCTGCGAGGAACGCGCCGCCTCGACCTTTCGCATCACGCATAACGCATCACACACCCTCCTTCTCTATGGGAACATCATCTTTCATCGATCGGCCTGTGTGGGCGATGAACACGTCATCCAGCCGCGGCCGGTGGTACTCAATAAACTCCAGTTGGCAATCCAATCGATTGGCGGACTCGAGGATCGCGGGCAGGGCCTTCTCGGGCGACTCGACCCGGATATCCAGGCCGGTCGGCGTCGCCTTGACCGCTCGCATCGCTGGTTGTCTCGTCAACGCAGACACCAACGTAGGGATCTTACTCTGGTCCTTCAAGGTCAACGACACGATATCGCCGCCCAGCCCGACCTTCAGCTCAGCCGGCGATCCGAGCGTCTTGATCTTTCCCCCGTCGATGATGGCCAATCGATCGCAGAGCTGGTCCGCCTCATCCAAATAATTCGTCGTCATCACGATCGTCATGCCGCGCGCCTTCAACATCCGCACGTAGTCCCAAATTCGGAGCCGGCTTTGCACATCCAAGCCCAACGTCGGCTCGTCGAGGAACAATATCTTGGGGTCCGGCAAGAGACCGCAGGCAATGTCGAGCTTCCGCTTCATCCCCCCGGAGTACGTTTTCGCCGGGCGATCGGCAGCCTCTTCCAGTTCCACGAGCTTCAGCAACTCAGCGATGCGTTTCGCGGCTTCGGCCTTGGGCAAGTGGTACAGTGCGCCGAGGAGTTCGAGGTGTTCCCGACCGGTGAGAAAGCGATCGATGGCCCGTTCTTGAGGCACGTAGCCGATAAGTTGCCGGACGACATCCGCCTCGCGCACCGTATCATGGCCCAATACGCTGGCCGTGCCTGACGTCGGCGTCAGGAGCGTGATGAGCGTCCGGAGCGTGGTGCTTTTCCCTGCCCCGTTCGGCCCCAGCAGAGCAAAAATCTCGCCTGAATAGACCTCAAACGACAGATCGGAAACGGCCGTATGGCCATCAAAGGTCTTCGTGAGCCGAGACACCTGGATCGCGATTGCGCGATCCATCATCCCCAACCCTTCGCGCCAGATTGATCGTGCATCATGAACTCGATGAGGTCACTGAGACGGCGGGCTTGTTGGTGGAGACTGTCGGCCTCCAACAGAAACTGCTTTTCCAGGGGCGTACACTCCAAGTAGGTGGACAGGGTATTGACGACAATCTCATCGCCGACTTCTTCGCGAAAAAGCTCCTGCCATGTGGGCATGTCATTGCGGGGCCGGAGATAGGACTCCAGGGTGGAGAACAGGCGCCGGCGGACCGTGGGATCCAGCGACGCCTCAGTGCCCCGAACAGCGACAGAAATCGTGGCCTCACGATAGGCGTTGTCGTACCATTCGCGTTCAATCTCAAACCGTTCCAGCCCTTGCAGCAGGATGTTGGATCGACCATCTGCCAACGGCTGCACACTTGCCAATCGACCGACACAGCCCATCGAGAACACGGACGGATGGCCATAATAGTCCGTTTCCCATCCATCCTTGAGCAGGGCCATGCCGATGCACTGCCCGCTCATCGCCACATCCGAGACCATGGAGCGGTAGCGCGGCTCAAAGATATGGAGGGGGAGATAGGTCTTGGGGAACAGCACGACATTCGGAAGCGGGAACACCGGAATTCGCGCGGGAATGGGAAACGGCGTTACCGTGTCAGGCTGGTCGCGTCCGTGGTGCTCTCGCTCGTGATCGGTCTGCATGGCTCACGATAGCTGATGGCCGACAAAGTTGTCAACGGCGCGAGAAGGGCATCTTTCACCCGTCGAGTTGAAGAAAACCCTTATTAACACAGGAGATTTGTGCCACCTGTCTAACCCGCATTACTCATGAGCAATTCTGCTCCAATCGCCGATCCGCTGCTACGACGAGCCTTTGGCCAACGGGCTCGCCCCTCGGACCCTCACCGTACCGTTGGGGACTGGCGCCCTTCTTTTTGGCGCCTGTCCCTGTTTGAGGAACAGCGGGACAGGCACCGCCGCAGACGGCGGAGCCAGTCCCCTGGCCTCCGCGCGCCGCTTTCGCGACGCGGCTCAGCGGTTTCGCGACGAACCGTCATGAATAATGCGGGCTAAGCATGGTATAAGCGCACGCGACGATTCCTTCATCTCATGGACGGTCCATCCCACATGTACAAATTGCCTCGCCATCTCCGGTACATTCTGGTCCTTGCGAGTTGTCTGACCATGGTCGTGCCTGGGCTCGCAGCCGATACCGCACAGGAATTCCGCTTCGCCACGGAAGGCTATCGATATGCCTTCCCGCGCGATCACGGGGCGCATGAAGAGTTTCGCACCGAATGGTGGTACTACACCGGCCAAGTCACGGCGAAGGACGGTCGGCCATTCGGCTATGAACTCACCTTCTTCCGCCGTGGCATGCTGCGCGATCAGACGAAAACCCTGCCTTCACAGTGGGCCGTCACGCACCTGTACCTGGCCCATTTCGCCGTGAGCGATCTCAGCAAGGGCCGGTTTCACTATGCGGACAAAATGAGCCGGGCCGGTTTGGGCAAGGCCGGCGCGGCGCACGATCGTCTCCACGTCTGGATCGATCGATGGAGCGCCGAATCGCCATCGGCCACTCCTGCCTCACAGACCCTCCAAGCAGCGGATGGCGACATGGCCATCCAACTCACGGTCTCGTCGGGGAAACCACTTGTCGTACATGGGACTGACGGGATCAGCCGCAAAGGTTCGGCCACAGGACAAGCCTCCCACTACTATTCCTTCACCAGATTGGCCACGACCGGCAAACTCACGATCGGGAGTGAATCGTTCGACGTGACCGGCACAAGTTGGATGGACCATGAGTTCGGGTCCGCCGATCTCGACAAGGATCTGGTCGGATGGGACTGGTTCAGTCTGCAACTCGACGACCAGAGAGAACTCATGCTCTATCGGCTCCGCCGGGCAGACGGATCGGCCCATCCGGCCTCAAGCGGCACGTTGATCGACCGAGACGGACAGGGGCGCCATCTTTTGATCGGAGACTTCACGCTCGAACCAACAAGTTATTGGACCAGCCCTGCGAGCAAGGCCCACTATCCGCAGCGTTGGCGCCTGACCATTCCCTCACAACAACTTTCATTGGAACTCGTGCCCCGCATGGCCGATCAAGAACTCTCCCCCAAACGCAGCACACAAGTGACCTATTGGGAAGGCGCCATCGAAACAACCGGCACGGCAGAGGGAAAACCGATTCACGGACAGGGCTACATGGAACTGACCGGCTACGCCGAACGGATCCCAAATAAGTTGTAACAGGTCGCCTTCCCCCGGGCGGCGTGTTCGACTGCCGTGAAGCGTATCTCGTTATTCGCGCGAGACTCGCGAGACTTGCGAGAAAAGCGGGACGGGCGAGATGGAGGAGGGTTCGAGGTCCGAAGTTTGAGGTTTTCAGAACTTCGATTCGCGCTTTTCCCGCCATTCTCGCCTGTCTCGCTTGAGTCAGGCATCGGCGGTTGCAGTAGAAATCTTCGTGAATAGTGCGGGCTAGTTGGTCGGCAACTCTACAACCGTTCATACTCCGCACGCACCAGCTGTGGGTCATACGTGCGTTCCAGCCTGCGGACAATGAAGTGACCCCGTGCCATCTCCTGGAAATGGTCTATGAACAGGACGTTGATCACCACGCCTCCGGCAGCACCGATCACGGGGACGGCTTGCGCGGCGACCTTCTCTGAGACGTTCACGCCGAAGCGCGTGGCCAACTGGGTAATGAGCCTGACGATTGCCGGTGCGCCCTCCTCCACCAGACCTCTCTCGGTAATGTACCCCGCAGCCTCTGAGACCGACTTCGCGAGAGCCCCACGTATCAAGAAGTAGGCGGATTCACTCGCGTCGTCGCTCTTGCTACGCCCGCCAAGAGCGAAGACCTCAAGGCAGGCCAGCTTGGCGCCCGGCGTCCGGAGACGTTCACCCTCACTTCGTGCGATATCTGCAATGGAGCGCAGCATGATGGTGGTGGATAAGGGCAGTTCGACTGGGAGACCTAGCAATCCGAAGGCGCCTCCCCCCGCGCCGGTCGCCGCTACCGCGAGCTTGTGTAGGAACTCCCAAGAGTTCGGCTGCGGCTTGTCGTCAAGCGTCAGCAGGGCGGCCTGGAGTGCCGTCTCTAGCGACTTCCTTGTCGCCTCGTTGACGACCTTTGCCCATTTCTCCGGAAGCAGCTTGAGCGCCTTCTCAATCGGCATGCCGATCAATCCCGTGATCTTCGCTGCGAGGCCAGGATTCTCAAGGAGAGCCTTCGCGTATCGCAGAGCCTCTTGATCTTCGTACGATAGCGTCACACGACCTTCCCTCTCCCGGCTGCTGTCCAACTATAGGTGAGCTGCTACAGACATCGTGGTCCAAGTGGCCTATTCATGGCAGCTCCCTCATTCAAGGAAACCCCATTCTGCCAGGAATGTCACTCGCTTACGAATACTTGTCAAGCATCACATTCCAGGGAAATCCTGCCCCTGGTGCCCTATCTCCCTATTCTCGCTATTTGGCCCGCAGCCCATTTCTGTCTAACGGGAGCCCGCTGTTGATTTTGGCGCTCTCGAACTACTATCTTCAGTACCAAATAACCACTAAAGAAGGAGGACACCATGCGGTTCACACACTTTACAGTTACTGGGCTCTGCCTTGTCTTGACGGTCTCCGTCGCGATGGCAAAGGACAAGAAGCCGGAGAAACAAATGGATCCGCAGGCAATGATGGAGATGTACCAGAAACTGGCTACTCCCGGTGAGCCGCACAAGTTGTTTGCAAGTCTGGCCGGTAGTTGGACGACCACAACCAAGGAGTGGATGGAACCAGGCAAGCCTCCCACGGAATCAACCGGCACGGCGGAACTGAAGATGTTGTTGGACGGGCGCTTTCTCTATCAGGAATTCGTCAGCCAGATGATGGGACAACCCTTCTCCGGAATTGGAATCGACGGATACGACAACCTTCGCAAGAAATACGTGACGACATGGATCGATACCATGGGCACCGGGTTCTTTACGATGGAAGGCACGGCGAGCGTCGATGGCAAGACCATCACACTGAAGGGTCAGCACGATGAACCGGGCGGAGGACGCATGACACATCGCGCGGTGTGGAAGATTGTGGACAGCAATACCCAGACATTTGACATGTACGGAACCCACAAGCACGGCAAGGAAATGAAGATGCTAGAGATCGCCTATACTCGAAAGCCTTAACGAGCAAGGCAAGCGGCGCGCGGAGGGGTTGTCAACCCTCCGTGCGCGGCGTTCGCTTGCTGCCTCGAGCGTCCGAAACACCGTCGACTCCATTTCCCCGTGTCACGTAACCCAGCCTTGCTCACGCGCTCCACACTTCACACCTGACTATTTCCTTCATCCCACTACGACCTTGACTCCCCTCTGACTGCTGTGGTTAGGTCACCCCGATCTTCTCATGACGGGCTGTTCTCAATGATGACACAGCATCGAGATTTGCCGAGCCTTCCACTGTCGATTGCCTACGTCCTCGCCACACTCGTCTGCCCGGTATTCACCGGCTGCGAAAAGGAGAGTCAGGCGATCGTCTCCATCGCCCTGCATCCGACCAACGCAAGCATCTTGTATGTGGCGACGAACGATGCCGTCTATAAGTCGCGCGACGAGGGTCAGTTGTGGGAACGGTTCCCGAGTTTCAGCGCAAGACGCGTGACGACTCTTGCGATCGATCCTCAGTTCCCGGCAACGATCTATGCCGGCACTATGGCCGACGCCGTCTACAAGAGTCCGGATGGCGGGCAACATTGGCTCCCCCACAACGTCGGACTCAAAGAACACGTATCCTTTATCAATCAATTCGTCTTTCATCCGACTGACCACGAGCAGATCTACGCCGCGACGACCGTCGGCGCCTTTTATACCAAAGACGGCGGGCGTGAATGGGAAGAACGCATGGCCGGGATGAAGGAAGTCCACATCGTGGTCTCTATCGCTATTCATCCCCGCGATCCTCGCGTCCTCTACGCGGGAACTACGGGAGGGATCTATCGGTCCGACAGCGCCGGGATGGGATGGAAGAAAATCAACAACGGGCTGATTCCCGAACAGGAGCTGATGGGGGCGATGGCGCTGGGGGTCAATGTCATTGTCTTCGATGTGGTCAACCCGGACATCGTCTATGCCGGAACAACCAAGGGCCTGTTCCGCACCGCGACGCCTGGAGAACAATGGGAACGAATCGGGCAATCACTCCCCGATTTGTTCGTGAGCAGTATCCTCCTCGACCCGACCCAGCCTAAGACTCTCTATATCGGAGGGCCGGGGGGAGTCTGGAAAAGCCCCGACAGCGGACAGACCTGGACCGCGAGCAACACCGGATTGGCCTCGCTGAACATTCGCACCCTTGCGATGAGCCAGCGCGATTCGCACTTACTCTATGCCGGCACGAATGGGAGCGGCCTCTACCGCTCGACCGACGCCGGCGCAACCTGGGCGCCCCTGCTGCTCACGGCCGCGCCGACTCGAAGTTAGCCTCACTAGTTCCAAGGGCTGCTCAAAAAGGCCAGCCTTGTCGTTCGTGAAAGGTGAAACGTAAAACGTGAAAGGTTTCGGAGGATGAGCACTCGGCAATCCTACGTTTCACCTTTCACGTCTAACGTTTCACGGATCCTGGGAGCGACTTGTGCGCATCCTGCTAGCCTGTTGTCATGACGACGGTCTCTCCCGTATCATCCGTCACGACCACCATGTCTGAACCTACTGATCCGCCAACCGATCATACCCTGGCGCTTCGAGGGGAGTTCCGTCATCACCTCGAAACGTTCTATGCCCAGCTCAAGCTGGCACCCCCCTATGAGAGCGTCGAGAAGGCCATTCGTTCCCTCACGACCTCGGTTAACGCATTGCCGCCGTTGGAGCGCGCGCGTCTGGCCACCGATGCTACTGCGAGGTGGCAGCACTTTCGTCAGGCCTTTGAATCGTCCGGGCTCAGCAAGAAACATCGCGGCATCATTGCGAGTCTCGCCCGCAACCGGTCCCGCCTGAATCTCCCCGCGGAATACGATGAGTTCCTGAGTCTATATCTTTCCTAATTCGCATTATTCGCGAGCGCTTCTGCGGCAATTGCCGATCCCTGACTCAAGCGAGACAGGCGAGACTGGCGGGAAAAGCGCGAATCGAAGTTTCGAACACTTCAGCCTTCAGTCTTCAGACCGCCTCACACGCCACGCAAGTCGCGCTCCTCACGCTTGTCGCGCGAGAGCCCCTTCGATCACCTCCCGGAGCTCTTGATACACCGTCGTAAGCCGGGCATTCTCTAGCCGATACGCAAACACAACCGTAATAGCTCCGGACACTAAAAAAACAAGTCCCAACCCTACAATCCCGAGCGCCAACACCACTCCACCGAGTGCCGCCATTTCTCCTTCGATGAACAAGGAGATCAGGGCCCCCACCGTACCCACGGCCACCAGGACAAACCAGATACCTGTGAGAAGAGCCGAGGACCAGGGAGTGAGTTTTCTACAGAGCACCGCGAGTGCGTCGCCTTCCGGAGACAGGAAGATCAACCCTTTCAACGGCCACAATGTTCGGAAGCCTATGGCGAACAGCCGGTATTTCTGGCGAATTACAATCTGGTTCAGATCCTGGTAAAACCGCGCAGTTCCATGCGGCAATGTCAAGAAACCTCCGGCATCAAACCGGTCGGCCAGCTGCTTCATGGTCGTATGCGTGAATCGATCGTGTGTGCGGGCAACCCCGCATCCGTACCGGCTCGCATCCGGCGTGAGACGCACGAAGTAGAGCCAGTCTCCGAGAATGAGGCCGAGACACAACGTAGCGGCGAAGAAGCCAGCGAGGATCATGCTGGTACCTATCCCATAGGGGCCGCGGGCGAATCAAGTGACGGAACCGAGATAACCTGTTGACTCGTCCCAGCGAGTTGGCTAGAGTAGCCACGATTGTTGTTCAGGCGGGTCCCCTCGCTCCACTCAGGTGCTCCGCCGCACAAAATATTTCCCCCTCTGTAGTTGCGGCAATCGACTCATCCCTCGCTTGTCGAGGAGCGCAAGTCGCCTTTAATGTGGAGTCGGAGGTGATATGGATTTAGCGAAGGTTGAGCGTGTCTATACGTCCTACGCCAAGATCTACGATCGGATTTTCGGGAGGGTGTTTCACGAAGGGCGTGAGTCAGCGATCCGGAATTTGAACGTCCAGCCTGATGAAAAAATCCTCGAAGTGGGAATCGGGACCGGGTTGGCCCTGCCGATGTACCCCCGCCATTGCCAGATCGTCGGTATCGATTTTTCAGAAGGCATGCTGGACAAAGCGAAACAGCGAGCGGCAGAACACCGGATGGGCCACGTGCAACTGCACCGGATGGATGCCGGCGCGATGGAATTCAAGGACGATAGTTTCGACACAGTCGTCGCGGCCTACGTCGTCACTGCTGTTCCCGACTACCGCAAGGTAGTCAGCGAAATGATCCGCGTCTGCCGACCTGGCGGACGAATTATCATGCTGAATCACTTCAGCAACGACAATAAGATCATCGCCGCCATGGAGAAAGTGATTTCCCCCTTCACGAAGCACTTAGGGTGGCGGACAGACCTGGCACTCAAGACTGTGCTGGAAGGGACGCCGCTGCACGTCGCCCGGAAGCAGAATGTGAATCCGTTGCAGCTCTGGGCTTTGGTGGAATGTGTGAACGGGAAACACGTGAACAGTAAGGCACACCTCAACGGCACAATAAACGGGAACGGTGCCGCGGCCTACGTACATATCAACGGCACGCCTCTGTCGGAACATGCCAACGGACAGGCGTTGGCCTAGCCTGGTTTGTTTGGTTTATCTGGTTAATTTAGTTCATCTGGTTAGTTTCGTTCAACCTAACAAACGAGACAAACCAAATAAACCAAATAACAGCCAAGTTCTGCCTCGCCTTCACGCCCTACTCATCGGCTCCGCGTTGCTGTTCGAATAACTTCCAATTCTGCCATTCCCCGCCTGGAATGATCGTATTGCCCACCAGGCACTGGCCGGAGAACCGTTGGGCGATCAGGTCCGCCAGGAGCGAAAGCACCTGACCGGTGCGGCGATCCTGCACCCCACGGACCCGCAGCACCACGCCGAACCCTGGCCCATCGAGTGGTCCGTACAACATACAATGAACCCCTGTGGCATCCACTGCTCCCTGCATCGACGCCGGAAGCAGGTCCCCTTCCCACTGAATGGAAGGATGACGCCCGGATGACGAAGTAGTGGCCCGCCAGGTACAGGGAACACCCGCCACATCCAGTTCCGCCAAGAGCCATGTTACCGTCGGCCAGTCCGGCATCCCACTTTGAAACGTCCATTGAGCCACCTGCTCCAGCGACAAAGGCTCGAGGCTCGGCGCCGCTACTTCCTCCAGCTGCGCTTCTTCGCACACCACGTAGAGTTCGCCCTGCGGATCGAACCAGAAGCGGAGTTTCCCGTCGTTCAACTCCGCTTGAATGACCCCCAGCGTCGAGCAATCAGCCCCTTCCTGTTCAAACATCGAGAAATCCGTCACGCCGGTCATCGTGAGTTTCGCAACGCGAGCCATCTGGCGAACACGATAGCGGATCACGACCGTGACCGTGGTCCCCGCCGGCACCTCGCGGCCCGACGCTTCGTCCAAAAGCCGTCGCTTCGACACCTGCACATCCGTTACATAGCCGCCACTGAATCCTCCTGTATGGCCGAGTAGGCAGCGGAGATCCTCCACGTTCTTGATCGGAGTCTTCATGTGACAAATTGTAGCGCAGCAGAAGCCGAACAGCTAGCGGAGAGACGGAAGGCTCCACTACGATAAAAGCGATACACCAATCGCTTATGTAGCTCCCACCCCAATTTTCAATGGATCGCTCAGCTAGCCCCTTTCTCATGAGCCATCCCTTGCCGTCAATAATGCGACCGTGTATGTTTCCAACTCGAAGGACTGCAGGGTACGAATAGTTATCATTCATTGGCGACGCACGAGGTCTCCTGATGCGCGCAGTCTGTCTGAAACATGTTTCCTTTGAAGGGCCCGGAGCCTTCGCGACGGCGCTGACTGAACGCGGGGTGAGCCTGGAACGCTATCTCGTCCCACAAGTCGGGCTGCCGAAGGATGCGGGCGATGTGTTGATCGTGATGGGTGGGCCGATGTCGGTCAATGATCCTGATTCCTGGATTGCCGAAGAGACAGAATTCATTCGATCCGTGATCCTGGCTGGCAAGCCCGTCATTGGTGTGTGTCTTGGAAGTCAGTTCATGGCGAAATCGTTGGGTGCCACCGTAAGTCCGGGTAAGGCGCTGGAAATCGGCATGACACCGGTCAGGTTGACGGCTGAGGCGAAACAGGACCCTGTTTTCAGTACGCTGCCGGAGTCATTCGAAGTCTTCGAGTGGCATGGCGAAGTGTTCGACCTCCCCAAAGACTGTGTGCCCTTGGCTGGCTCCGACATCGCCCCCCTGCAAGCCTTTCGCTATGCCACTCGTGCCTACGGGCTTCTGTTTCATTTGGAGATGGAAGAGAACGGAATCGAATCGTTGTGCCGAGAATGTGCGCCGGATCTCACAAAAGCATCCTTGATCTCGCACCACGTGAAAGCGGCAACCCTCCCCCATCTACCCCAACTCCATCAGATCGCCGATCGGCTCATTGGCCACCTTCTCTCTCCTCAGCGTTGATTGCCGCCTCATTCCTGCTGTACTCTTACCATTCTTCATCGCAGGATGGTCAAAACAGCCGTCCAGCGAGGCCGCAGCGAGTGAAGGGCCGAGGAGGTACAAACCGCACTTCGTGTGGGCCGTTCGCCCTTGCAAATGGGTCTTGGCGAACGGAAAAGCCCCTCAGTGGTTCAGACATCCGAGAGGCTCTCTTCTGTACGTTGAGGGTCTGAACGACGCGAGAACGAAGCCTGGTGATAGGCGCATCCCTGGGCAAAGAGGCTGTCTTGGCAGCCTTAGGGCGGGTGGGTGAAGTAGCCGCCAGGGCCGGGCGGGTGAGAACAGAGTTGTTTTCAACATTTTGCTGGAAAGGAGCCTGTTCGCATGTCTGGTTTCCCAATCGAGGTTGCCACCCGAATCAAGACACTGCCTCCCTATCTGTTCGCCGCCATCGATAAGATGAAGCAGACCGCGATTGCCAAAGGCGTTGATATCATCAACCTTGGCATCGGTGACCCCGACCTGCCGACGCCGATGCCGATCGTCGAAAGCCTCGGCAAAGCCGCCAAAGACCCGAAGCACCACCAGTATCCATCGTATGAGGGTATGCTGTCGTTCCGCAAAGCAGTGGCCGACTGGTACACACGCCGCTTTCATGTCACCCTGGACCCGGCGCACGAAGTCCTCACGCTGATCGGCTCGAAGGAGGGCATCGGGCATATTCCGCTTGCATTCGTCGATCCGGGCGATATCGTGCTCGTCCCGAGCCCCGGCTATCCAGTCTACCCCGTCGGGACCAGCTTCGCCGGGGGCATCTCGCACCTCATGCCACTCACGAAGCAGAACGGCTTCTTACCCGACCTGAAGGCGATTCCCAGGGACGTGGCAAAGAAGGCGAAGCTGATGTTCCTGAATTCGCCGAACAACCCGACCTCGGTCATCATGAGCAAGGACTACTTCAAGCGAGTGGTGGACTTTGCCCAAGAGAACCATGTCATCGTCTGCCACGACGCAGCCTATTCGGAGATTTTTTACGACGGCAAGGCCCCCGCGAGCTTCATGGAAATCGATGGCGCGAAGGACGTGGGGATCGAGTTCCACTCGCTGTCGAAGACGTACAACATGACCGGCTGGCGCATCGGGTTTGCCGTCGGGCACAAGCAGGTCTTGGCTGGACTCGGCAAGGTGAAGAGCAACCTCGACTCCGGCTGTTTCCAGGCCATTCAGGAAGCTGGGATCACCGCACTCGGCCTGGA
>JBGPVY010000280.1:0-3570 GCA_041491905.1 Nitrospiraceae bacterium
AAAACGCCAGCGTGACCTACAAGGGCGTGAAGATCAATATCGTCGACACGCCGGGCCACGCCGACTTCGGCGGTGAAGTCGAACGGACCCTGCGAATGGTGGACGGCGTCCTCATTTTGATCGACGCGAAAGAGGGCCCCATGCCGCAAACCACCTTCGTGTTGCGGAAGGCCTTAGCGCTCGGCCACAAGGCCATCGTGGTCATCAACAAGATCGACCGGGCTGACGCGGTTATCGATGACGTGGTGAATCGGACCTTCGACTTGTTTGTCCACCTCGGTGCGACGGACGAGCAGCTCGATTTCCCGATCGTCTACACGGCGGCGATCAAGGGCACCGCGACGCTCGACGTGAATAAGCCCGGCACGGACATTACGCCGCTCCTCGACACCGTGCTGGATAAGATTCCCGCACCGGCCATCAACGCCGACGCGCCGCTCCAGATCCTGGTCCTCTCCCTGATTCAGGACCTCTACAAAGGCAAGATGGGCGTGGGTAAGATTCAGTCCGGTTCGATCGCCCGCAGGCAGAATGTGATCGTACTCGGAAAGAATGGCGCACAGTTCCCTGGGAAAGTGTCAGACCTCGCAGTCTACTCCGGCCTTGAACGGACGGATATGGAACGGGCCGAGGCAGGAGAAATCGTCGCGGTGGCCGGCCTGGACGAGGTGAGCATCGGTGATACGATTGCTGACGCGGAACAGCCAGTCGCACTGACCCGAGTCACGATCGACGAGCCAACCGTCCAAATGACCTTCTCCGTGAACAATAGCCCGTTCGCCGGACGGGAAGGCAAGTACCTGACCTCGCGGCATTTGCGCGATCGACTTTTCAAAGAACTCGAAACCAACGTGTCGTTGCGCGCGCAAGAAACGGATAGTGCGGATAAGTTCCTCGTGGCCGGCCGTGGCGAGCTGCATCTCGGCGTCTTGATCGAACAAATGCGCCGGGAAGGATACGAGCTGCAAGTCTCGCAGCCGGAAGTGATTGTCCACCGGGATGGGGACAAGGTCCTCGAACCCTATGAGGAGCTGACCATCCAGGTGCCGGAAACCTATCAAGGCGCCGTGATTGAAGAGCTCGGCAAACGCCGCGGCGAATTGCGCCACATGCGGCTCATCCATTCCGACGCCGGACCGAGCGAAATGCACCTGGAGTACCATATCCCCACCCGCGGCATCATGGGGCTCAAAAATCTATTGGTTGCCAAGACTCGGGGCACCATCATCATGCACCATGTCTTCGTCGCGTACGAACCGGTGGAGGAGCGCGACCTCGCGGTGGCGACACACGGGTCACTCGTCGCACACGAAGACGGAACCAGCACCGGCTATGCCATCTTCATGACCCAAGAACGGGGTACCATGTTTATCGGCCCTGTCGTGGAGGTCTATCGCGGGATGGTCGTCGGCGAGAACAGCCGAGACGAAGACATGGACGTCAACGTCTGTAAAGAAAAGCACCTGTCCAACATGCGTGCGTCAGGCACCGATGAAGCGTTGGTCCTCACGCCGCCACGAGAAATGGGCTTGGAGTTCGCACTCGAATATATCGGCCCGGATGAACTGGTTGAGGTCACACCGAAGAGTCTGCGTATCCGCAAACGGCTCCTCAACCCGGATGATCGCCGCAAGGCCCGCAAGTCCGGCAAATAGCCTCCTGTGCAGCGATGAGGATCAGGAAGAAAACTCCCAAACCTTCTGCCCGTCGCCCCCCACTCTACTTTGTCGGCTATCGGGGGACCGCGCCGGCCACAGACGAACTGAAGACCTGGTACGAACGGGAATATGGCGGGCCGCTGATCATTCGCCACGAAGCGGGCTCAGCAGAATCCTGGCACGCGTCGCACGGCCCCTGGTCGGCCCATGTCGTGATGCCGCTGCCGATGAGCCACGTCGCCGACGTGATGAAGCAGTTGGCTTGGGAGCACGACGTGATGGGCGCAGTCGCGCCTTCCCTCGCATCCCCTCGAGACATGCCGGACACGATACTCTTTGCCGCGCGACTCGCCCGGGGTCTCACGCTCCTCACTCAAGGCACAGCCCATGACATCATCACCAACCAATACGTGAACCCGTCGGATTGGCAGGATCGTCCCCTCACCCACTTCGTCGCCGACGATCACATCCCGATCATGCAGGGCGACGATGAGCAAAGCCATCGGAGCTGGTGCTACACCCTTGGCCTTAGCAAATTCGGGGTGGATGAACTCGAAACATTTCTTCCTCCCGGTCTTCCAGACCAGCCTGTACGCGATCTCCTCAGAGAAACGGCCGACGAATTGACCAGGACTGGACAGTCGCCAAAAGTCGGAAGCCATATCCGTGTAGGACTCTTGGGCCAGAGCATTGAGATTGCCAACCACCGCACCGCCTCACCAGCCGGACGCATGCTGAGTTTTCGAGAAATTCGTCCGTTACCATAGCTTCCCAATCTTATCGGTCACCTATGGGCCGACCAGGTTCTTCTGGGTCTTCAGGACCGTTGACAAGGTTTCAAGCCATACGGTACAAAAACGCATACGACTGTGGCAGAGGCCGGACTAAACCTAGCAAAAGGAGGCATACAGATGAGCGACGTAGCAGCAGAAGTCAAGGTGGGCGATACCGCACCGGATTTTAACTTGAAGGATCAGGACCAGAAGGACGTGAAGCTGAGCGACTATCGCGGCAAGAAAAATGTGGTGCTCTGCTTCTATCCGCTGGACTGGAGCCCCGTCTGTCAAGGCGAGAACAAATGTTTGACCGATGACTTCCCTAAGTTTCAATCGGCCAACGCGGAACTCTTCGGCATCAGCTGCGACAGCTTCTTCTCGCACAAGGCGTGGGCTGATTCCATGGATCTCAAGCATCGCCTGCTATCGGACGTGCATCGGACCACGGCAAAGGGCTACGGCCTTTACTTCGAGCCGTTGAACTGCTCGAAGCGTGCGACCGTCATCGTGGACAAGAGCGGCAAAGTCGCCTACGCGAAGGTGCAGGAGATCAAGGTGGCGCGAGAGGACAAGGACATCCTCTCGGCCCTTGCGAAGCTGAGCTAATTTCTGTCAGACGGTCCGAAAGTCGAAAGCCTCCACGTGGGGGCTTTCTGACTTTCGGACTTTTGACGTGATGACTTTTGGACTATGAACATGGCCGGAACAGTCGAAGACGTCAGAGACGAAAATTACAAGGAGTTCACCGACGCGCCCGCGTCGATCGTCGCCTACGGCCTTGCGACCTGTGAGCCCTGCAAGACCTACGACCCGATCCTGGAAGAGACCGCCGCCAAGTTTCCCGACGTGAAAGTCGGTAAGGCCAAGATGCATGTCCCAGGCCGCTGCCGCGAGATTAAGAAGAGCCACACTTTCGAGACCTACCCCACAACCCACTTCTTTTCCAATGGCAAGCTGCTCCTGACCCGTGAAGGGGTGGTGGAGCCGGCCGAACTCGCCGCTCTAATTGTGGATCATTTGATAAAGTAGTTCCTCCTCACCGACTTCGGCAGAGAGAAGGTGAGTTTCCCACATCCTCGCTCTTAGGTTGCACTGGCACCCCCGAGTTAGGACGTTGTTCGAGCCACCCGCTCCCC
>JBGPVY010000243.1:0-4502 GCA_041491905.1 Nitrospiraceae bacterium
GAACGGCGTCGTCGCCTCTGGCAGGATACAGACACCATGCCCGCTCATCCGAATCCTCATCAGGACGAACTCGCCGAACTCGCGCTGAAACGCGTGGTTGCCTCCGGGGCTGAGTACGGCGATATCCGCCTCCTCGACAGCACGACCCAGACCATTCGCGGCGAAGATCGTCGCATCGCTTCCATTCGAGAAGCGCAGGACAGCGGGTTTGGGATCCGCGTCCTCTATCACGGAGCCTGGGGCTTTGCCGCCAGTTCGGTGCTTTCGCTGGAAGAAGCCCCGCGTGTGGCTGAATTGGCGATCGAGATCGCTAAAGGCTCCGCGTCCCTCGCGAGTGAAAAGGTGAAACTCGCCGATGAGCCAGTGCATCGAGACCGGGTCGTCACGGCGCGGCAGATCGATCCGTTTGCCGTCGCGCTCGAAAACAAAACGGCGCTGCTCCTAGAGACGATGGAGTATCTCCATCGGCAGCCCGGCATCGTGCGGAGCAGTGCGAGCCTCTGGGCCCGTCAGGACCGCAAGCTCTTTGTGTCAACCGAAGGGTCGCGCCTGGAATTCGACCTCCTTGCCGTGAACGGGGATTTCGATGCCACGGCGGTTCATGACAGTCGGTTCGCCTCGCGGAGCTTCAACACGCCGTATCTTCGGATGGGTTATGAATTGATCGAGGACGCTAATTTCCTGGCCGAGGCCCCGCGCATTGCGTCTCAGGCCGTCGAGAAAGTGAAGGCGTCCACCACCGAGCCAGGTCTGTACGATCTCGTCCTTGATCCAGAACATTTGTCGCTCACGATGCATGAGTCCTGTGGCCATCCGAGCGAGCTCGACCGCGCGCTCGGGTACGAGGCCAACTATGCCGGCACCAGCTTTCTCACGACCGAAAAACGAGGAACCTTTCGATACGGCTCTCCGCACGTGAATCTCGTGGCCGACAACTGTGAACCGAAAACCCTTGCCGCAACCGGCTACGACGACGATGGCGTGGCCTGCCAGCAATGGGACATTGTGCGCGACGGCATCTTCGTCGGCTATTGCACGAACCGAGAGGTCGCACCGATAATCGGCGAGACGCGCTCGCGCGGCTCCAATCGGGCGGACAGCTGGGGCAGCGTCCCGATCGTCCGCATTGCCAACATCGGCCTTGAGCCGGGCACCGCCACTCTCGACGACCTGCTCGCCGATGTGAAACGGGGCATCTACATCGAAGGCCACGGGTCCTACAGCATCGATCAACGACGGTATAACTTCCAGTTCGGGGGCGACGCATTTTGGCTGATCGAAAACGGGAAGCGGACACACATGGTTCGTGATGTCATCTACCATGGGATCACGCCGGAGTTTTGGGGCAGTTGCGACGGTGTTGCGGATCATTCGCATCGCCGGCGGTATGGGTTTATCACATGTGGCAAGGGGCAGCCGGGCCAGTCCGGCTGGATGACCCACGCAGCGTCCCACGCGCGGTTCCGCAACGTAAACGTCATCGGAGGGCATGTTGGATGATGAGTACGACCGGCCACAAGACCTGGCCGAAGCTGACGAGCCGAGACGAGTTCCGGTTTCTCGTGGAGCAGGCCCTAAAACGTTCGACCGGCGACCACACGCTTGTCGCGTTGCACGATCAACATAGCGGAACGACGCGGTTTGCGAACAATCAGATTGTGCAGAACGTCGATACGAGGCGCGGGTCTTTGAGTGTGACGGTGGCGTTCGGGCGGCGTCACGGCACCGCCGGCACGACGGACTTTACCGCGGGGGCGGTGCAAGAGACGGTGACTAGAGCCACGCAAATCGCGCACCTGTCGCCGGACGATCCAGAATACCTCCCGCCGGTGGAGCCACAGCCATATCTGACGCCTCCTACGACGCGCGCCGAAACTGTCGCGGCCGGGCCGGCCCGTCGACTTGAATATACGAACGAGGCGATCGGGCAATGTCGGATGGAAAATCTTGGCGTAGCCGGGATTGTGTCCTCGTCGATTGCGACGGTCGGAGTTGCCGCGAGTACGGGACTCTTCGCCCACGAAGAACGGACCGATGCACAATTCAGTCTCACGGCTCAGGCCGGCGAGGCCACCGGCTGGAGTGCCGCGGCCCATCGGTCCATCGATCATCTGAGGGTCCAAGAGCGGACACTCACCGCAATCGATAAGGCCAAGCGGGGCCTGGAGGTGCGTGAGCTCCCGCCGGGGCGCTATACCGTGATTCTTGAGCCGGCTGCCGTCGCGGGGCTGTGGTCCTCGCTGCTCTGGATGCTCGATGCGAAGTCCTACGAGAAGGGCACAAGTGCATTTTCAGGTAAACTGGGCCAGTTGATCGTCGACAAGCGACTGACGCTCCGCAATCTGCCGGCGCACGAGGATCTCTTGGGCATTGGGTTCACCGCTGATGGGTTACCGACCGTGGCGTCCGACTGGATTGCAGACGGGGTGCTCACACAGCTTGCCTACGATCGGTTTACAGCGAAGGTGCGAGGGATCGACAAGATCCCCACGCTCGACGCCCCCTGCCTCTCAGGAAGAGGATCATCCTTGCCGACGCTACAAGAATTGATCAAGGCCACGGAGCGCGCCATCCTGGTGACGAACTTCTGGTACATCCGGACAGTCAATCCGACCGATCTCACCCTGACCGGTATGACTAGAGACGGAACGTTTCTCGTCGAGAATGGAGCAATCGTGTCGGCGGTGAAGAACTTTCGGTTTCACGAGAGCCCTCTGCGGGTCTTCAACCGGATCGCGGCCTTTACCAATCCGGCTGAAGCGATCACGTCCGAAACCGGCAAGCTTCTCGTGCCGGCGATGACGCTCCGCGATTTCAACTTTTCCAGCATCACCCGATTCTGAAGTTCGTCTGCCATGAGCAAACAACTACCACCAGTTTGTTGACTCGGCAGGAGAGCAAGGGTAGACAAGAGTGGGGGAAAATAGATGCGTATGACAAGGTGGTGCCTCGTGAGCGTACTGGGGTCGAGCCTGCTGGGCGCGGGCTGCAACATCGCGGGAACTTCGACGCAAGAGGATCTTGGGCGAGGGATCGTGCGGGGCACGCTGGGGGCCCAATCGAGCGGCGATGTGCGGCTCGCAACTCCGTCAAATACCTTTTCTCTAACAGGCCAGGTGACGGCGGTCGAGGGCGGGACCTATGTGCTTCAGGAAGTCAGTGGCATCGAACGTCGCGTGGCGCATGATGAAAATACTCGAATCGATCGACCGGCCCATGTCGGGGATTGGATCGAAGCTTTCGTGGATGACAAAGGACGCGCAGTCCTTATTCGGAACATTGATCACGACGAAGGATCGCAGTAGACCTAGCAAGATGCTGAAAAAGTCCGCCAGCTTTCCAGAAAGTTAAGGCTCAGGTCAAGGCTGAGATGGGGAAAGTCTGATCTTCGCTCAACCTTGACATCAACCTCAGCCTGCCGGACTCGTTGCGGGCTAGGAGGAGCAACGGGCTATCGCGGGCTTTAGGGGAGGATCGATGTTCGCTACGCTCTTGGTTGTAGGTATGTCGTGTTGGCTTGCGATGTTCTCACTGGCGGAAGCCGATCCTGCCAACCAGACTGCCGCTCCGCCGCTCTTCGAAAACCTGGGCTCCCTTCACCATCCCATCACCACCACATCGGAACAGGCCCAACATTATTTCGATCAGGGGCTCCGACTCGTCTATGCCTTCAACCACGAAGAAGCGATCCGGTCGTTTGAAGCTGCGGCGCAACAGGATCCGCAGGCGGCCATGCCCTATTGGGGAATTGCGCTGGCGCTCGGCCCTAACATCAATAGTGCGATGGAGAAGAAAGACGAACATCGCGCCATTGAGATGGTCCAGAAGGCTCGGCGATTGGCAGACCGTGCCACTCCCGGGGAGCAAGCCTATATCGACGCGTTGGTCGCACGGTACGTGGGCCGGAAGGGGACCAAGCGAAGGGGGCTCGATGAAGCCTATGCGAAGGTCATGCGAGTGGTGGCGCAGCGATTCCCCGAGGATGCCGATGCTGCCACGCTATTTGCGGAAGCGCTGATGGATCTGCGGCCCTGGGACTTATGGAAGCCGGATGGAGGACCGCAGCCTGGTACCGACGAGATCGTCACCACGCTCGAGTCCGTGCTCGCGCAGAACCCGGATCACCCGGGGGCCTGCCACTACTACCTGCACGCGGTCGAGGCGTCATCGCAACTGGAACGGGCCTTGCCCTGTGCGGAGCGGCTGCCTGGCCTGATGCCGGGGGCCGGTCATCTCGTCCATATGCCTGCCCACATTTATATGCGGCTTGGGAAGTACCATGAAGCGGTGGAACGGAATCAGCAGGCAGTCGACATCGATCAACAGTACTTGGCCAGCCGAAACCAGACCGGCGAGTATGCAGACGGGTATTACACGCACAATCTCCATTTTCTCTGGGCCTCCTTGGCGATGGAGGGGCGCAATGTCGAAGCCATGAAAGCGGCTCGCGATTTGACGGCGACCATCACCGTGGAGGAAGCCCGCAAAGACCGCTCGAAGGA
>JBGPVY010000054.1:0-14757 GCA_041491905.1 Nitrospiraceae bacterium
AAACGTCCACGACCTCCATATCTGGGCGGTCGAACCTCGGTTGATTATGATGACCTGTCATATACTCGTCGATGGAGATGATTCGGCACTGACCAATGACCTTCTGCATGCCATCCGCGCCCGGGTCAGCACAGATTTCGACATCAAGCATATGACGATTCAGATGGAAACCGACTGTTGTCACCCGGACGAGATTCACTGCGATCTAACCACGTTGGCAAAGCAGCACCGGGATGAGGGGCTCTTACATGCGCACCACTGATATATGCAGTATTGTGCGGACGCGTGCTCGTACTTTCTACACCTCACACCCATTGAGACAATGAACACGACCCCGATCCCCTTTTATGTCCTCTGCGGCTCCCTTGGCGCGGGAAAAACCACGCTCCTGATGCGGCTTCTTGAACATTGGAGGAACCAGGGTAAGCGAGCCGGCGTGTTGATGAACGAAGCCGGCGAGGTGAGCATCGACGGCCCCCGCGCTGGTACCATCGCGGAACAAGTATTGAACCTCGCCGGCGGCTGCGTCTGTTGCGATACGAAGGAAGATCTGTCCTGGGGAATCGCCCAACTGGTGCGGGACTATGAGTCGGATGTGCTCATCCTAGAATGCTCAGGCATGGCTGATCCAGCCGAAGTCATCGATGGCGTCACCGATCTCTACACCGCGCGGCTCACGCACTTAGAAAAAGTCATCGCCTTACTGCATCCGATCCCGACAGAAAGGGAGAGTATGGGTGGCTTCGTCACCAGGCAGGCGATTCGCTGCGCCGACGAGTTGATTCTCAACAAGAAAGATCTCTATATCGCCGGCCATTGGGAGCGATTCAAAGCGACGACTGTCGACCAGAATCCCTACGCGCGGATCTGGGAAACCAGCCATGCCCGGGTCGATCCCTCATCGCTGCTCGAACCAATGACCCGCATGTCGCCGGCGCCAACGGTGAATGTGGAATTCGGAGTGCCACGATCATCCGCGACGAGGAACCGGGCATCGTATCATCCAATCGCCACGACGGTTCGGCTGCCCGGTCCGTTGAACCTTGCACGATTCCTGAGCTGGATGAAGACCCTGCCTCCTGAACTTGAACGGGCGAAAGGCTTCTTCCGCTTCGCCAAGGGACCGGAACTCCAAGAATTTCAATATGCCCCTCCAGGCAACGCAACGATTACACCGATCACATTGCTCGACGAACCAAGCCACGCGATCGTGTTGATCGGACGAGGCTACGACCAGGAACGTTGCCAGTCAGAACTGTTACTTTGTCTGGACAACCGGGAAAGCACAGGGAGTTAGACCGCGGGATTTTCACGTGAAGTGCGGACACGAAAATAGCGTAAGAGCAGCCACGCGGCCCCGGCTCCGAACAATCCGCCGATCACCCAACCGCCCAGCACATCTGAGACGTAATGGGCCCCGATGTACACACGCGACAGTCCAATCAGTCCGACCAACGGCCAACTGACCCAGCCTGACCGCGGATAGAGCACGTGGAAAAACGCTGCCGCCGTTGCGGTGTTAATGGCGTGATTCGACGGAAACCCGAAGGTCTTGCCGCAGGCTTCGATCTGATGGATATCCGGGAACGCCGTACAGGGTCGCGGGCGAGCGGCAAGATCTTTAATCCGCGCTCCGACGAAATCCAACAGGCCGATGGAAGCGGCCAGCACCGGGGCTGCCAGCAACGCCTCCCGCCACGACAGCCATAGCCAAAAACCGGTCAGTAGGATACCAGGAACCCACAACAGGCTTGAATTGGAGAGACCAAGCGCCAATCCGTCAATCCAGTCCGACTGCCCGGCGAACCCATTAATGGCGCGAACAAGAGATTCGTCCAAGCTCATGATCGGTTCATGGTCAATAGTCAACGGTCAAACAGCGGGAAATGGTCTGGCTGGTCTAACTGGTTTGTTTGGTCTATCTGGTTTGTCTGGTTTGTTTGGTTGTCCGCCCATCGGCTCTTGTTATCAGCGCGTCCGAAAATGAATGCGAATGGTCAGTTCCCCATCGACCGGTTCGTCGCCTTTCAACTGTGGATCGAAGGTCCATTTATTCAACGCAGCCATGCCGGCGATGGTGAGTTCCCGATGTTTGGCCGGCTCTAAGACCACCACCGTCACCGTCGCATCCTTAGAGACCAACATGCGCGCTTTCATCCAATCGTCGAGTTCTTTGCCGTCTAAAGCAGGCGGAATAGCCGGCCAGGGTGTAGCTTTGGGAACCGGTGCAAGCTGTTGATCCTTGTTGAGCGGCAGGCCATGGACATGGACCTCGGGCAACTCTAGCACATCTTCCCGGTGGTCATCCTCATGCGTGGCCTCATCACCGACCACGGCAAATGCCATGGCCGGCCAAGCCAAAACCACGGCAAAAGACATCGCGAGAAATGATCTCATGACGTGTGTATCCTACCTTATAGACTGCCGGATGCTCAAACAGGTAACCTGCTCACCCTCCCAACCCTGGCGCGCCAAGACGCGCCTTGTCCCAGGCAAGGCCGCAGGCGACGACGACACCGGAGGCGTAGCCTCTTGGCTACGTTGAGGATGTTGTCAAGCCGTGAACGCAGTTGATTGCCCGTTTCAGCATCCGGCTAAAAGAACCATTGGCCACGGAAGTAGAACGACCTCGGCATCCCCGCATGCGAGACACCCAGACCGATACTCCCCTCGCCTTGGTTGATGAGGTATTGTTGGTCCAGTAAGTTAACCACGTCAAAGCCCACCAGAAGCTTCTGATTGTCCCACGGCAAGGGGATGATATGCGTGAGGGACATATTGTAGATCGTGTACGAGGGGCTATGGGTGGAATTGGTCTTGCCTCCCTCTTCCGCCGTACGCAGCCCAGACGCAAACAGCATCTGGCCTGTGAGTGTCGTCCGCTCCAACAAGCGATAGGCGACCACCGCAGAACTCGTCAGAGTCTGCTGGTGATCGCAATGCACGCCGCCTTTCGAGTTGATGTCGGCAATTTCGGCCGCTTCGAGCAGGGTGTGGCCGGATTGGAGCCCGTAACCTTTACACTGCCCCCAGGCCACATTGCCGCGCGCCGTCAAGTTGTCCATGATTTGAAGTTTCAGGGCTCCATCGATGCCCCTAGTCCAGCCCCGTTCAAAAGCGAAGTAATTCAACAAGGGCGTCGTCCCGAACTGACCCGCATCGGACAGAAAATTGGCGAGCTTGTAGTACCCAGTCAATTCCAACGTCGCCCAGCGGGCGAGGCCGTGGTAGCTCCCGACCTCGAAGTAGTGCGCTCGCTCGGCCCGGACCGTATTATTCGTCGTATCTTCCGGTGCCGCCTTTGTTCCGGCGGTATTGAGCTTCGCAAAGGAAATGGCTTCGAGATTCGGCGGCGTAAACTGCCGCCCGTAGAAGACATGGAACACGTTGGCCGAATCGGCCTTATAGGTCACCCCGACCCGAGGACTTATCTGCCCCTCATGGCGCTGGTACTGCACCGCATCGGCCCGCACGCCAAGGTTGAACGTCCACTGATCGTTCGGGCTCCACTGATCCTGAATCCAGAATTCCTGGCGCCAGCCGATCAGCCGATTGTCGGCATCCAGACCCAGCACATTCCCCGTCGGATTGCCCGCCCCATCATCCGCGAACGTGAACAGTCTCGTCTTGTTCACCGTCTGCGTCCGATCGACCTGGAATCCGGTTTTGATCACATGCTCTTTGTTCGGAATATAGGTGTAATCCAGTCGGACTCCGCTAGAATAGGCACTCCGATCCTGGCTCCCGGCGGAGAATGGCTCAGTCGGATCTGCGGTATAGGCAAGGAGATTGAACGGATCCGTCGTAAACGAGGCCCTCGTTTGGCGAACATATCCGGAAAGGCTGAAAAAATTGGCGCTATTCACATCGTGTCGCCAGACCATGTGCCCGTATTGGTTATTCTCTTTTTGGTTTTCGTCAATGGACTGGGACGCTACCGGTGTGAATCCTGGCCGGCTCATCTGGAGCAGCGGCAGCACCGCCCCGCTGGGATCGACTTCTCGACCAGGCAACGTCGGAATCTGATACTTCGCCACGGAGTTTAAGAATACCCATGAAAAGTTGTTCGTATTGTCGTGCTGATAATCGCCGCGTATGAAGGTCTGATTCCGCTCGCTTTGCCCGTGAAAAATCGAATGTCCAAGCGTCGGCGGCTCGATGCCGCGATTCGTCGCCGTATGGCTGTTCAGCACGTAGAACCGGAACTTCTCGCCGATCGTGCCCCCATATTCGAACGACGGATTGATCGTCTGATTCGACCCGCCGAGTATTTGGCCGGATCCGAACCCTGGTTTTGTACCGCTCTTGGTCGTGATGTCCAGTACCGCGGCCGTCTTGTTTCCATACTGCGCTTCCATGCCGCCAAGAATAATATCCGCCCGTTCCCACGCTCGTGGAGAGATCACATCGGAGAAGGAGGACGACACGGTATCCGGAATCGGCACACCGTCGATCCGCAACTGGAGATTGGCATGATCCTGCCGCAGATGGACTTGCTTGAGCGATCCATAGAAAGCACTCGGGACCGTAAGAAGAACGTCCTGTAGCTCGACATTGTTGCCACGCGGCAATTCTTCGATGTCCTTTCGACTCACCGAGTAGGTCTCGCTCGAAGCCTTATATTGAATCGGTGCGAGAGGCGACCGCACTTCAAGCGCGATCTCTCTGGTCTTGGACAAGGTCAAGGTGATGGGGTTGGGCGCCTCGGTCCCGATCTTCAGCACGAAATATTCGCTCCGATAGATATCTTGTATGGCGCTGACGGAATAGGTTCCATCGGCAGGGACGGGAATGCTGAACTCGCCGGCATCATTCGAGACGCCGGTTGCCACCAACGTTCCTTCTTGATTCTTCACCTCGACGACCACCTGCCCCACCCGACGAAGATCCTGATTCTGGACCGATCCCACGATGAGAGTGGGCTCAGCCGCTACGGCACGGCCCTGATGAAGAAAACTCAGACAGACACAAAGACACACCAATCGAACAATGAGATAGCACCATATAGATCGCACGAAGTCCCCCAGCAATCACGTGTAAAAAACACCACGACCCTCTAGCAGGCAGTCCGAGAACAACCGTGGCGGAATGACGTGACTAGCTGCGGGGAGGTGCGCGGGAAGGACCAGGCGTGGATAGTTCGAAGGAAAGCAGGACGGAATCCGCTGGAAGTTCCAGCAGGTCGACGAGTTCCTGTGCCGTGAGGAAAGGAGCGCCAAAATCGAGAGACCCGGCCGTGTGATGCTGTAACCACTGGCAGAGGTCGGTGTCTGAGTGCTCGTGCCCATCGTGGTCAGCCGCCGCCAACTCGTGATGGACATCCTGCGCCACGGCAAACGGCGCAATGGCGAGCAATAATAGGACAAGGCAGACCGCCACAGTGCCCCGAAGAAAGCAGGGCAGACGTCGTATGGAAGCGCGTAGAGTCATTGAGGGCGAGCTAAGTAACATAGGTGTTCACGGCTTGTCAAACGACGGAACCAAGGCGCCATTCCGAGCATCTCCAGCCGCTAGGTGCCTCCTCAAGTGGATATTTCCTTTAATATAGGCTATATCTTACGCGTTCGAGCGTGCATCGCCTCCGTCAAGCTACACTATATAAAGGCGACTCCCAGGTGAAAAGGCATGACCATGCAGAGACCGCTCGATAACCAACATGTCATTGAAATCAGGCCGCTGCCGTCGCCGCGAACGATCAAGTCAAAGCTGCCGATTACCGACCAAGCCGCCGCACTGGTTATTGAAACCAGGGATGGCATTCGTCGCATTCTGCATGGCCAAGACCATGAGCGCTTGCTGGTGATCGTCGGCCCCTGCTCGATCCATGATCCCGATGCCGCCTACGAATATGCCGGCCGATTGAAACCAGTGGCGGATGCGTTGCGCGACCGGTTGCTCATCGTCATGCGCACCTACTTTGAAAAGCCCCGTACCACTGTTGGGTGGAAGGGCCTGATCAACGATCCGCATCTGGACGGCACCTGCGACATCGCCGCCGGGATGGAACTCGCGAGAACGATTCTCCTCAACATCAACAAACGCGGGGTCCCCTGCGCGGCTGAAGCGTTGGACCCGGTGTCACCCCAATACATCGCCGATCTCTGGAGTTGGGTCGCCATCGGCGCCCGCACCACCGAAAGCCAGCCGCACCGGGAAATGGCCAGCGGGCTCTCTATGCCGGTCGGCTTCAAGAACGGCACAGAGGGCAATCTACAGGTGGCCTGGAATGCTATGGTCGCCGCGAAGCAGCCTCATCATTTTCTGGGCATCAATGCCGATGGGCTCACCTCCATCATCAAGACCACCGGCAACCCCGACCGGCATATCGTACTGCGAGGCGGCGGCGGCAAAACCAATTATGAGGCCGAACACGTGGCCTGCGCGGAGGCCGTTGTAGCGAGCGAGGGCATCGTTCGTCCCATCATGATCGACTGTTCGCATGACAACTCCGGTAAAGACCACCGCCGTCAAAGCCTCGTCGCCCGGGATGTGCTCAAGCAATTCCGTGAAGGCCGCCAATCCATTCTGGGACTGATGCTCGAAAGCAATCTGAATCCCGGCAAGCAGACCTGGCAGCAGGGGAAAGCGCTGACCCACGGCATCTCCATCACCGATGCCTGTCTCGGCTGGAGTGAAACGGAAGCGCTTCTCAACGAACTCGCAGAATCGATTGCTGCAAAACCTGCCTAGCCGGCTTCTATCTCGACATTATGAAGGCGCGAAGAGTTAAGAAGACGGCGCCGATTCTATGTTAATCGACACCCATACCCATCTGGACGATGCCCGCTACAATGAGGATCGCGAGGCAATGATTGCCCGAGCAAGGGAAACCGGTGTCGAAGCCTTCGTCACCATCGGGTGCGATCTGGCGACCAGCCAGGCGGCGGTCGCACTGACGGAGCAACACCCGTTCGTCTATGCCTCCATCGGCGTCCATCCACATGAAGTGAAGCATATCCTCGATAGCTGGTACGACGATTTCCGTCGGCTGGCACAGAACAAAAAGGTGGTCGCCTACGGCGAGATCGGCCTCGACTACCACTACAATCATTCGTCACCGAAAGAACAGCGCGAGCGATTCCGCGAACAGATCCAGCTCGCACGCGAGGTGAGACTCCCGGTGATCATTCACACGCGAGAAGCCCAAGACGATACGATTGCAATTTTGAAAGAGGAACGCGCGTCAGAAGTCGGCGGGGTGTTTCACTGCTTCTCAGGGGATGCTTGGCTGGCGAAGGATGCGCTGGACTTAGGGTTCTACCTCTCGTTCTCCGGGATTCTCACGTTTCAGAAGGCGGCGATGCTCCGGGACATTGCCAAGACCGTTCCATTAGACCGCCTCCTGATCGAAACCGACTGCCCGTACCTGACGCCGATCCCTCATCGAGGCAGACGCAACGAACCAGCCTACGTGTCCTTCGTCGCGCAAAAGTTGGCGGAGCTTCACGCCGACGCGCCAGGCATGTCGGTCGAGACCATCGGACGCATTACAACCGAGAACGCGAAACGCCTGTTCAAAATCGCTTGAGCTGCCGGCTGCGCTGCCGCAGCGCCTTGGGCAATTTCCGGGGATTCCCGCGCTTTTCCGGACCTCGCTTCGGTCGGAGATCCTCTCCCGTATCCAGTTCTTTATGTGCCGATGCGCCGGTCGAGTTCGGCCCCTCGCGCAGTTTCCCGACAAACTCCTGAGCCTTCATCACAAAGGCTCCCTGCGCCCTCGCAAAGTCGATAATTTCACGATCGGAACTCACGACCGCGCAGGAGGACCCGAATTCGGCAGCCAGACGTTGAATCACCTGATCGGCTTTTTCTCCCCGTCGAGAGAAGATGATCTCAAGGCCGAGCCGATGCTCCCGCTGTTCCATGCCCCATCCCTGTTGCCAACCGTCAAAGACCACCGTGATCGCATGGGATTTCCGTTGACGATACGCCGCTAGGTCACGCAGGAAGGACTCGCGCGCCATCTCGGAATGCAGGCTCGTCCCTGCACCGATCCGGCCCGTCTGAGCCAAGAGATTGTAGCCATCGACGATCAGGTGGAGTGCCATGACCCGAGACCCTACCGCTCACACCGCTTCCTGTCAATCGGTTCTGTCGCGAAATGGCGGAGTGGGCGCGACAAGCGCGAGGAGCGAGACTCGCGTGACGTGTAAGACGGACGACGGTTCGAGTCGCGCTTTTCTCGCCAGTCTCGCCCGTCTCGCTTGAGCAGGCATCCGCGCTTGCAGCAGAAGCTTCATGATTAATGCGGGCTAGTACGGCCAATCCTCTTGACAACGGCACAAACATCTGAGAAAAAACTCTATATCCCATCACACGCAGTGAACACCCATGCGATCAGCCCTATGGCGCATCCTGATCCTCGCCTTCCTGGTCGGACTCTTCGACCTCCCTGGCCATGCCCTTGATCCGTTTCACGCAGGCCAGGCATGGGCGGCAACGAGTGCCGCCAGTCAGGAACGTCCTGCCAAGCCCAAGCGGTCTCGCACCTCCCCTATACGCATGGCTCCCACTCCGCTCAGCCTGACGACGATTCAGAACCTCCGAACAGCCATCTCTCCAGGGGTGACGAGACTCGTGCTCGATCTCGACGCGAAGGCCCGCCCCAGCAAACATCCCCGACTCCAGGTCGAGGGGGTAACCATCGAAATTCCCAACGCCACCTTGAGCCAATCCGCCAAGGCGAAACTTACAGCCGGTAAGATTGCCAAGCCCTTTGTCATTACCCAGAGTTCCGAACGATCTGTTGAGGTCTCTCTCCCGACCGGCTCATTTCAAAGCTATAAGTTGCTCACGTTGGCGAATCCTCATCGGCTGGTCATCGATGTGGTGCCTTCCAGTGAATCTCTGACAGCTTCGCCTGTTGAATCAACGCCCGGCCTAGGACTTCCACTCCCCACTCCTCCGCAGCCTGCTCAGCCGCGAGCCAAGTCATTTAAGACCATCGTGATCGATCCGGGGCACGGCGGGAAAGACCCTGGGGCACGTGGGCAGCGTGGGACGGAAGAAAAAGACATTACGCTGAAGGTCGCGTTGAAACTGCGCAATCTCTTGAGCAAGCAGCCGGGGGTCCGCGTCCTTATGACCCGTGAGCGGGACGAGTTCGTCGAGTTGGAAGACCGAGCGAAGTTTGCCAATGGGCAGGAGGCGGACCTCTTCGTATCGATCCATGTAAATTCACACCCGCAACGCTCCGTGAAGGGGATTGAAATCTACCACTTCGGAGAGGCCAAGGATCAACGGGCGCTCGAAGTGGCGGCCCGTGAAAATGGAACCCCGCTCAACAGCACCGGCGTGGGATGGGAATATCTCGTCGCCGATCTCCTGACGGCGAAGAAGATCGAAGCATCCCTCGAACTCGCCTGGATCGCCAAGGAAGCCATGGTGACCAACCTGAACGGCCACTACGACCTGGTGGACCATGGGGTAAAGACCGCACCCTTCTACGTGCTCCGCTTCACCAGCATGCCCAGCATCCTGGCTGAAGTTGCATATATATCGAACTCTGCTGAAGAAGACCTGCTCCGAACTACCCGCTTCACCACGCGCGTGGCAGTAGCACTCATGGAAGGCGTCAACACCTTCCTCGCCTCTGCGAAACTCGCCACGCGATGACCTCCGCACTGTTCTATCCCCCACGTCGATGCCCACGGTCAAGTTAGTCTTGGAATACGATGGGACCTGCTACGCCGGGTGGCAACGCCAGCCCGATCACCCCACGATCCAAGAGGCCATCGAACGGGCCATTCACCAGGTCAGCCAGGCCACGGTATGCGTCATCGGGGCAGGCCGCACGGACTCCGGCGTGCATGCGATCGGACAAGTCGCGAGCTTTCGCACGGACCGAGATTGGCCCGCGTCCAACTGGATGCGGGCGCTCAATGCCGTGCTACCAAAAGACATTGTGGTTCGTTCCTCCGCCCTCATGGACGCCCGCTTTCATGCCCAACACGATGCCCGAGGCAAGCTCTACGCCTATCGGATCCTCCACCGCCCGGCCCGCCCCACCGTCGATCGCGCCTTCGTCTGGCACATCTACAGACCGCTGAATGAGGCTGCCATGCAACAGGCGGCAGCGACGCTGATCGGGTCACAGAACTTTTCCTCCTTCGAAGGAAGCCTTACGGACAACAGCAATCCCATCTGCCATCTGCAACGATTCACTGTCATCCGCCACGACGACCAGATCCTCATTGAGGCCTACGCCGACCGGTTTCTGAAGCACATGGTCCGCGCGATGGTTGGAACGGTGGTCGAAGTGGGGCTGGGCAAACGGACTCCCGACAGTATCACAGAAATCCTGAGGTCTCGGGATCGGTCTGCAGCAGGCCAGACTGCCCCTGCTCATGGACTCTGTCTCATGCGCGTAGATTACGAGTAGCAGGGTGCTGAAGAAGTCCGCCAGCGGCACAGGCCGTGGCGCGTGAAGGGCGAGACGCGGCTAGTTTCTCTTGTTTATTTGGTCTGTTTGGTTTGTTTGGTTGAACTAGTCTAACCAGACGAACAAAACAAACCAGATTAACCAGATCAACCCATCCCACTAGAGCAGGCGGGGGGAGTCCTGATTCTCCAGCTTCTTGCGCAGTTCGATCAACTCCTGCTCGAGTGCCAAGAGCCGATCACTGACGGGGTCCGGCAGGTTGCTGTGATCCATGGTGGCATCGGGTAGCCGCTCGCCTTGAGTTTTAATTACGCGAGCCGGCACTCCAATGACGGTGGAATTGGCGGCAACATTCTTGAGCACAACCGAATTGGCGCCAATCTTCACATTGTCCCCGACCGTGATCCCGCCGAGAATCTTGGCTCCAGCCCCGACAACCACGTGATTGCCAAGCGTGGGGTGGCGCTTCCCTCGTTCCTTCCCCGTCCCTCCAAGCGTCACGCCCTGGAAGAGGGTCACGTAATCTCCGATCTCTGCCGTCTCGCCGATGACCACACCCATGCCATGGTCGATGAAGAACCCGGTGCCAATCGTAGCAGAGGGATGGATTTCGATCCCCGTCAGCCAACGGGCGACCTGAGAAATGGCACGGGGAAGGAACGGAACGTTATGGGTCTTCAGCCAATGGGACAGGCGGTAGGCCAGCAAGGCATGAAAGCCGCCATAGGTCAGCACGACTTCAAGCCAGCTGGTCGCCGCCGGGTCCCGGTCGAAGACCGCTCGGAGATCTTCTTGAATGGCTTTCAGGACCATAATGAAAATATCTTACGCTGTCTGAGGCCGTTCGATCAAACAAACCGCCTGGGCGGCAATCCCTTCCTCCCGACCGATCATGCCGATTCCCTCTCCCCCCTTCACCTTCACGTTGACGAGGCCAGGATCGACCCCGAGCACCTGCGCCATCTGCTTCTGCATGGCTGCCAAGTGCGAACTGAGTCGAGGGGCCTGCGCGATAATGACCGTATCGACGTTCACGATGCGATACCCCTTCCCCCGCATCTTCCCGACTACATCCTCCAGCAGCTTCAGGCTCGAAATACCTTTGAACCGCTGATCGGAGCTGGGATAATGTCGGCCCAAGTCTCCTTCACCCATCGCTCCGAGCAGCGCATCGCAGAGGGCATGGACCAAGGCATCGGAATCGGAATGTCCCAACAAACCCTTGCTGTGGGGCACCTCGATCCCGCCGAGAATCAGCTTTCGTCCTGGTCCCAACGGATGGATGTCGTAGCCGCAGCCGATTCGCATTTGAGGTCCTTTCGTACGATGAGAGGGTCAAAAGTCTGAAAGTCGAATATCATAAAGTCTCGACGTGAAGACCTGACAGACTTTCAAACTTTCCGACTTGTCTTACGCGACGCCAGAATCGCTTCGCCGATCACCAGGTCTTCAGGCCTCGTCACTTTGATGTTCTCCCCGCTTCCCTCAACCACCATAACTGAATACCCCAGCCATTCCACCAGGAACGCGTCATCGGTGGCCCGCACCCCTTCGGCATGCGCTTTCCTGTGAGCGGTCTCGATCCAGTCCCGTCGAAAGGCCTGCGGAGTTTGAGCGAGCCACAAGGGGGTGCGATCGACCGTTCGCTCAATCATCCCATCCGTCCGTACCTGCTTCACGGTATCCCGCATTGGAAGCGCAATAATCGCCGCTCCCTCTTTCCTCGCCGCAGCCACGACCTCGGCGATCATCCGAAGCGTCACAAATGGCCGTACGGCGTCGTGTATGAGCACGATTTCTGTGTCTGAGGGAACCTGAGCGAGCGCGTACCGCACCGAATCCTGGCGCTCTGCACCACCCGCCACCACCTTCGTCACTTTGGTGAAACGTTGCCGCGAGACGATCTCGTGCTCACAATATTCGACGTCTGCAGGCGGAACGGCAAGAATGATCTGGTCGACCACGGGAGCGGCTTGCAACATCCGCAACGACTGAATGATGAGCGGCTCACCACCCAACGAAAGAAATTGTTTGGGAACGGAGCCGCCCATCCGAAGCCCGCGGCCAGCAGCCGGCACGAGCGCCACCACCAAAGAAGCCTGACGAGGGACCGGTTCGCCGCGAGGCGAGCGAGTCATGGTCATATGCAAGGCCGCCTGTTAGCCCACATTATTCGCGCGAGACTCGCGAGACTTGCGAGAAGAGCGGGACGGGCGAGGCAGTCTCAGGGCTGAAGTGTTCGGAACTTCAAACCCCGACCTTCGGCCTTCGGACCGCGCCTGTCGCGCACGTCTTGCTCGTCTCGCTTCACGCGCTAGGGCCGCAGCGTGAGATAGATCGTTTGGCCCTTCCGTTTGAGCAGCAAGAGGACCGCTTGATCCTTGGCAAGGCCGGAAGCGGCATGTTCATAGGACTTGAGCGAGCCCACCGCCTTGCGATTGACTTCGAGTATAATATCGCCCTCGCGCACACCCATTTCTTCCGCCGTGCTTCCCGACTTGACCCTGACCACCACTACGCCGCGCTCGGTGGCCTTCAATCCGTACCGAGCAGCCAGTTCCTCGTTTAACTCGCGGACATCAAGATCCGAGAGGAGCCCCGTTGGCACCGCTGACTCCCTGCTCTCCTCTGCGCCAGGCTGTCCTAACGATTTCGGCTGCTCCACTATCGCGACCTCGATCGTCTTGGGCTTCTTGTCTCGGATCAGCTTGACCGAGACCTTCTTCCCGATCGGAGTCTGTGCGACGGCATTCCGCAAATGCGTCGGCGAATCCATCGACTTGCCGTCATATTCGATAATGACATCTGCCCGCTCAAATCCCGCCTTCTTCGCAGGACTATCCTCCATGACATCGCTGACGAGCACGCCCTTCGTGTCGGTGATCCCGAACTGTGTGGCCAACTCAGGAGTCAAATCTTGAATCGCTACACCGAGCCAGCCACGGACGACTTTCCCCGTCCGTACCAACTGATCCATGACGGCGCGCGACAGGTTGCTGGGCACCGCAAACCCAATACCCATGTTGCCGCCGCTTTGACTGAAGATCGCCGTATTGATTCCGACTAATTCGCCACGCACGTTGACTAACGCGCCTCCGGAATTGCCTGGGTTGATCGCCGCATCGGTTTGGATGAAGTCTTCGTATTCGGCAATTCCCATACTGGCTCGTCCGACTGCACTGACGATCCCCATCGTCACGGTTTGGGTGAGCCCGAACGGACTCCCCACGGCCAATACAAACTCCCCGACCTCAAGTTGGTCGGAATCGGCCCAGGGAATGGTTTGGAGCCCTGTCGCTTCGATTTTCACGATCGCGATATCCGTCTTCGCATCGGTTCCAATCAGCTTGCCCTTAAACTCCCGCTTGTCCGACAAAAAGACCCGAATCTCGTCGGCCTTGTTCACCACATGATTATTGGTGACGATCAACCCATTGGCTTCCACAATGACCCCGGATCCCTGGCCCCGCTCTTTTGGCTCTCGCTGCGGGGCATCACGCTTAAAAAATTCATCGCCGAAGAACTTGCGAAAAAAAGGGTCGTCGAGCGGGGCGCCGTGCGGACTTTCTCCGGATTTTCCGCTTCGCGTCGCCGAAATGTTGACGACCGCCGGCTTCACCGATTTTGCGATCTCAACGAAGTTTTTCCCGTTCCCCCCTGTCATCGGCAACTGTGGCGCGGTAGCCACGGGACGAACGATTGGGTTGGGAATCGGCTCAGGCCCGGCGGTGCCGGTCGGCAACCAACCCATGTCAGAAGCCACCCCGATCCCGATGATGATCCCTCCAACAACCAAGGTAAACGGAACCAGCCACGAACGAACGAGTTTCATAGGTGATCCTTACTCTTCATCCTCCGTTACACGAACGATACACGCACAACCAGTGTATCCAAAGTCCGGACTATTCATGAATACCTGCTACGTCGTCCGATCCTCTCGCCCGGCGGGGCTTTTCTCGTTCGGCCTCCTCGACGGACTGAGCGTTCGCCTGCGTCGGCCTTACTTGCGAGAAGCCCTGGCGGGCTTCGGTCTCGAACGCCTCGCGACAGCATTCATGAATAATCTAGGCTAGCGCGTCACCGCATCTCGCCGGAATATATCCCCATGATGGTGTGGAGAAACTTCATCGCCTCCGCTTTAGGCCGCTGAAACGAGTTCCGCCCAATGATGGAGCCAAACCCGCCGCCGTCACGAATGGCGCGCGCCTCCTCAAACACATGATCGTCCTCGCTCTTGGCCCCTCCGGAGAAAATGACGATCCGGCGCCCGACGAACGAGCTCTGCACCACATGCTTGACCCGCTCCGCCAGGGTCGAGATCGGAATCTTGGCCGATTCGTACACCTTCTTCGCCGCGGCCTGTTCAAGATGCGCAG
>JBGPVY010000082.1:0-10556 GCA_041491905.1 Nitrospiraceae bacterium
ACCCGCCCCATATGGCTCACATCGAAGAGCCCGACATGGGAACGGACGGTATGGTACTCGTCCACGACACCGCTGTATTGGATGGGCATCTCCCATCCGGCGAAATCGACGAGTTTGGCACCGCAGGCTTGATGGTGCGTGATTAGTGGCGTGCGCTGCATGACGTGGCTCACAGGCCAAGGAGTTCGACGTCGAAGACCAACGTCGCGTGTGGAGGAATCACACCACCCGCCCCCTGTGCGCCATAACCGAGCTTGGAAGGAATGGTCAGCTTTCGCTTTCCTCCCACTTTCATGCCTTTGACGCCCTCGTCCCATCCCTTGATGACTCGTCCAGCGCCCAGAGGAAACGTGAAAGGCTGGCCTCGGTCCACGGAACTGTCGAATTTGTTCCCATTTTCTAGCCAGCCCGTGTAATGCACGGTGACGGTCTGTCCCACCTCTGCCGTCGCACCGGTTCCGATCGTGAGATCGACGTACTGCAATCCCGATGACGTCGTGACTTCATTCCCTTCGGCACCTGCTTCCCGAAACGGCATGATAGCCCCTTTCCTAATTTCCTAATTGTCAGTCACTCAACCACAATGACAGATGGCAACAGAGTACAGTAATCATTGCGCACAGAAACTCCTGCCAACGTCTGGGCCGGCGACCATGCTCGAGGGCTCAATGAACGGCTCTCACTGATGTTCCTTGCGGGAGTCAGGCTTGGAGAAAATGACCACACTCGCTGTGTAGCCGTGCAGGAAGTTGCGCCCTCCGACCGGACCGATCTCGCCTTGGGCAAAGAATCCCGCCGTCGCGATGGGGCCGAGCCGTTCTTGCACGACCCCGCTATCGTGATGGGGTTGGCCGAAGAGTCCCTCTCCACGCCCGCAACAGCTGAACAGGAGGGCCCCGAGTGGGGGACTTTGGTGCTTCGCTCGGTCCGCAGCCAGGCGAAAGTGCAAGTCGTCGCTTGCAGATTTCGCATCGCGAAGGTGGAACTGCACGGTCTGGCCTTCCTGAACGACGTCTCCGATCGCGACGGCTCCGGCCTGTTGATCCGCTCCGATGAGGTTCCGAACGAGGAAGTCGCCCCGCTCGAAATGGCTCCCGTGCTCATCGATCACGATGCCCAGATGCAACGCGCGGTGCGCATCGCGGCGTTGGGCTCCCCCCATGGATTCGAAGACGTCCTGGAGCCGTTTCAAGGCCGAGACGCCGCCCAGTTCATAGATCAGGTTTTGCTCCGCTCTCGTCACGACAAACCGTTCGCCGATCGGACGGCAGCCTTGCGAGGTCACGGTTCGCACGGCTATCGGTCCGGTGAGTTGCACTCCCACCACGCCCCCGTCGAAGCCCTGATCATTGAGGAGCAGTCGATTCTCTCCAGAATCTTGGCCTCCGCCGGCAAGGCCCCCGCCAACTTTGCCGTGAGGGTACCGGTCGGTCATGAGGGACAGGATTTCCTGCATCGGTGTCGAAAATGGATCAGCGAGGAGGAGAAAGGTCGAATCCTCGAGTCCCGGCTCCGGCCACCCAGGCATGCGGATTTGGTCCTGCAGCTGAGACACCGAGAGCTGCAGCGGAGTCAGTTTGACATCAGGAAGGCATGCGACCCAGACGGTCAGGGCTGCAGCGGTTTCAATCTCTTCGGAGCCGGCGATGACACCTTCACCCGAACAGCCCAGACAGACTTTCGCCCGCAGTTCTCTCTGCAGCACGGCTGAGATGATGGAGGCTTTGGCCGCATGGTGGGCGGAAAAGAAGACGAAGGCCAGATCGATGGGGGCCGTGCCGATTTGCATCAGGACGGCATCCGCGAGATCGCGGGTGGCGGCTTCCGTATCGGTCTTGCGCGAGAGTGCGGTCGCGAATTGAAGCGTGGCCGGAGTGGTCGTGCCTGTGGAATTGGTCATTATGGTACGAATGTTTTTCCCCACGGTTGCCGATTGGTTAGACCCCTGGGTCCATCCGTTCCGGACGGTCCTTAGCCAGTTTCTTATAGTAGCGCCACAAGTAGGAATGGTAGTCGTCGAGTTGGGCCAGGAGATAGTGCAGTTCTGCGGGATCTTCAGCCTCTAAGGCACGAACCATGCGGGCTTCTAAGAACTCGGCGAACGCATTGGTTTTCCCCAGGGCGGTTATGAGACTCAAGCTGCCACCGAGTTGGTACTCGTTCATGCTAATCCTCCAGACGCAAGAGAGTCGCGAGAGGATAGCGAGGCAAGAGAGGGAAATGCAAGTGAGGGAATCTTCTAGCCCGCATTATTCATGACGGTTCGTTGCGAAATCGCCGAAAGCGCGTTCCTCGTGAAGCGTATCTCGTATCTCGCATGCGACGATACAGACACACTTATTCTGTCCTGCGCTTCACGCTTCACGAACGACGCTTCACTTGCAAGAGCAGCGAATCCGCGATTGCAGCAGAAGCGCTCATGAATAATGCGGGTTAGCCTGCTCGGTGCTGATTCTCCGCAGTTACTCTCCTTCGCCAGAATGCCCCGCTCGGAAGAGCGGGGATGAATGGCGAGGAGAGCCCTCCGACCCGTCGGCCAGAGCCTATGGGCGGCGTGCCGAAGCTTTAACGAAGGAGGGCTACGGGCTACGAAGAGTTCCGCATTCCTATTAGGATGCCCCGCGTGGGAACGCGGGGAGCTTCACCTGGCCTGGTGATCGAGGATGGTACGGAGTCTGGCGAGGGAGATGGCCTCGACGCGGTGGCCGTCGCGTCCCACCACCGTCGTCGCCATGGTCAGCGCGTTGAGAATGGCTTCTTCCGTAGCTTCGACCGTCGCCGTGATCAATGGGTTCAGATGCGTGTCGGCGAGATGTATCTGCTCAAACGTCGGCTCTTTCGGGTAATGCGGAATAATGTTTGCGGTAGAGAAGGCCAGCATGAAGTCGCCGCTGCCGTGGCGCGCGGTGGAGCCTGTGCGCGCCAGTCCCAGCGCGGCACGTTTAGCCAGTCGAGTGAGCTGCCGACTGTCGAGCGGAGCATCGGTGGCAATGATGACGATGATCGAGCCTTCACTTTGCCCAGGTGAAAGGGCCTGCGCGACGGGAGGTACAGCCTCATAAAACCGACCGACCGGAACTCCGTCCACGACGAGCTCAGCCCGTCGCCCATGGTTCGCATTGACGAGCACGCCAATCGTATACCCGCCTTCAGTCTCTGGTAATCGCCGTGACGAGGTCCCGATGCCCCCCTTGAACCCATAGGACACCATCCCTGTTCCGGCACCGACGGATCCTTCCTGTACGACTCCGGAGGATGCGCCGTTGAGCGCGCTCACCACATCCGCTTCTGAGACATGCCGCCCTTGAATGTCATTGAGCCGCCCATCGTCGCATTCGGCGACCACTGGTGTCAGGGTATCGTCGGTAATGCCGATCTCCGGATAGCGGGCGATCATCCAGCTCATGACCCCGTTGGCCACTCGCGGCACGTTCAACGTATTTGTGAGGGCGATCGGATACTCGAGGAAGCCTGATTCGCTGATCCAGGCAAGCCCGGTCATCTCGCCGGTCCCGTTGAGAACGAACGACCCGGCCGGCACTTTCTTGTGCCACACGTCGTCGCGAGGGATGACGACCGTCACGCCGGTTCGTATCGGGCCAAGCCCCGGCTTGAGTGGCCCGTCGCCGGAGATGAGGGTGGTCTGGCCCACGGTGACGCCGGCCACGTCGGTGATTGCGTTGAGCGGTCCCGGGGTGTAGGAGCCGACGACAATGCCAAGAGCACGAGATCGCAATCGGGACTCTCCCGGCTCATCAGCTTGGGCAGAAACGAACGGGGCTACGCAGATCCCGATGGCCAGGATCAGCAGCGGGATTGCCAGGCGGGTACTGCCGTCAGACCTCATGGCTCGACCCGACATGGGGGACGGTGACCTCAATTTGGGGTTGTTCCGCCTGAATGGCAGCGGCCAACGAGAGGGCCTGCTTTTCTTCACCATGGACGAGAAAAATCTTACTCGGGCCTGGCCTGATTGCGCTCACGTAGGCCAAGAGATCCCGGCGATCCGCATGGGCCGAGAGCCCATTGAACTTGACGATTTGCGCCCGGCGCGGAGTGGGCACGCCGAAAATCGGCACGACATCCCACCCTTCGACAAGTTTGCGTCCGAGGGTATGCTCGGCTTGAAAGCCCACAAAGACGATCACGTTCGCTTCGTCTTGAATCGCGTACTTGAGATGATGCACGACGCGGCCGCCTTCGCACATGCCGGAGGCGGAGATGATGACGCAGGGGCCCTTCATATTGTTCAGACGCTTGCTGTCTTCCGCCGACGAGACAAAATGGATATAGCGTGAGGCGAAGAGGTCGCCGGAGGATGTGAAGGTTCTGATGGTGTCTTCATCGAAGCATTCCGGGTGGCGGCGAAAGACTTCCGTGGCCCGTGAGGCCAGCGGGGAATCGATATAGATCGGGATGGGATCGAGGCGGCCCTCGCCGACGAGTTCTTTGATCCGCATGACCAAGTCCTGAGTCCGTCCAACGGCAAATGCCGGGACGATAATCTTGCTCTTGTAGGTTTTGGCATGGGTGAGAAGGTCCAGTGCCTTCTGTTTCATGATCTCTCGGTCGGCTTCGTGCAGGCGATCGCCGTAGGTCGATTCAAGAATCAATACGTCGCATGGCGATGGTGGCTCAGGATCGCGAAGAATCGGCATGTTGGAGCGGCCAAGATCCCCGCTGAAGAGCACGGTGGTCGTATTGCCGCGCGCGGTATATTTCATTCGGATGGCGGCCGATCCCAAGATATGGCCGGCATCGTGAAAGGATGCCGTGACGCGTGGGGCAATTTTGAGCAGGTCTCCGTATCGCGTGCCCTTGAATCGCCGGACTAGCTTACGGACGTCATCGGTATTATAGAGTGGCCGGACACAGGCCTTTCCCTTCCGCTGCTCCTTCTTGTTGACATAGCTGCAATCATTCACCTGTACTCGAGCCGAATCTTCTAGCATGAGTTCTGTCAGATCTGCGGTGGCTCTGGTGAGGTAGACCTTTCCTGAGAATCCATGCTTCGGAAGCACCGGTAAGGCGCCGGAATGGTCGATATGGGCATGGGACAGCAAGACGGCTCTAATCGATTTTGGATCGAATCCCAAATCCTGATTCTGACGAAGCGCCTCCTCTCGGCGCCCTTGAAAGAGCCCGCAATCCAGCAACATGCGGCAACCGGGCGTTTCGACCATGTGGCGACTTCCGGTGACGGATCGCGCCGCGCCGTGGAAGGAGAGTTTCATGATGAAGGCACTCCATTGTGGCGGCTGATCAGGTCCCAGGCTTCCTGAGCCGTCTCGGCATAGTGAAATAGCCGCAGATCTTCCTGCCCGATCAGCCCGTTCTCGATGAGCCATTGCCAGTTGATCAGGCGCTCCCAAAAGTCCCGTCCGACCAGCACGACCATCACGTTTTCGGTTTTGCCTGTTTGGAGAAGCGTCAGCGTTTCGAACAGCTCATCGAGCGTGCCGAATCCTCCGGGAAAGGCGACCAGCGCTTTGGCGCGGATTAAGAAGTGCATTTTCCTGATGGCAAAATACCGAAACTGAAAACTGAGTTTCGGTGTGATGTAGGGGTTCGGGTGCTGTTCATGCGGTAAGGTGATATTTAGACCGATCGATTTCGCTCCAATGTCTGCGGCTCCACGGTTTGCCGCTTCCATGATGCCGGGCCCTCCGCCGGTGACAATCACGTAATCGCAACGACCATCGACTTGGCAGGTCGACGAAACCAGGCGACTGAACTCACGCGCCACGTCATAGTACTTCGAGAGAGCGAGTTGTCGTCGCGCGATCGCCACCTTTTGCTGGTGCGTTGAATCGTTCGGGGTTCGAGCGGCTTCCTCTTCGGCCACGCGGAGCGCATGCTTCGCGGCGGCCTGTTCTTGCAGTCTCGCACTGCCGAACACGACGATGGTCGACCGGACCCCCTCTTCATGCTGGATCAACTCGGGCTTGAGAAGTTCGAGGCCGATGCGGATGGGACGGAGTTCTTCCCGCTGGAGAAACTCTGTGTCGCGATCGGCCGGAATGTAGGAGGAGGATTCTGCGGCGGGGTTGATGGAATCCGGATCAGATGAAGGAATCATGGGGCCGATTATAGAGGGATTAGAGGGGTCCGGCAATTCTGGATAGGCGCGGTATCCTAGAATGGCCAGAACCAAATGACGGGATCTTCCGTGGTCCTTCGGGAAAATCCATAGGCGCGCACGGTCCATTGGGGATCGAACACCACCTGGAATTGCTCGGGTGTGATTCCTGTCTTGGTCAGGGTCATCGTCGGGGCATAGGGCAAGAACAGGCGGGGGATGGCGCCGAAGTCCAGGGCCGCAGACTTGGTATCGCTCCAATTATAGAGCGCCACGAACCCGAAATCAGATTCTGTGACCTCATCAGGGGCTCCAATGTGATCGGCCAGCTCGAGTATCGTCGTCTGTCCGACACGAATAAAATTGACCTGTTCCGTGGTCACGACGTCGTTGAAGATTACTCGGCGGACGGTACATCCAGCACAGAGGAGTAGGATGCAGAGCGTGCCAACGACCAATCTGATCGAGGGGAAGCGTGCCGCCACGTTAGTCACCAAAGGGCCACAGTCGGAATTGTGTGTGGCCGGTGCGTTTGCCATAGACCACTTCTTCGGCTATCCCGTTCCTATTGAAAAACACGTAGAGATTATCGCTTTTGATGTCCATGCGGATGAAATTCAGCAACAGGAGCAACATTGCAGGCGATTTCCCGTCATAGTAATAGTAGTGAAAGATCTCTCGATCGTTGCCTCTGACGATCCGATCCGGGGCACCGATCAATGAGACGACTTCCGCCATGGTCGTCGTGCCTTTCTTGATGGCCGAGATGGCTTCTTCTTGAAGCGGCTCGCCGACCGTTCCCCTGGTCACGATACAGCCTTGAGTTAGGACCAGGGCCAGGACGATGACGATGCCAGCCAGCGGCTTGAAAAATAACACGATTACTCCTTTTGATAGGCCTCGGTTGGATGATCCTTTAAACCTTTGTGCGTGCCAGAACAAAATCTGTTTCAAATATGGCATAGGATGACGGAGTGAGTCCAACTCTACGGTACACCGCTTGCGCAGCGCCGTTGCTCTCTTCGACGTACAGACGGACCCCGCAGACGTTCGGGCTTGTCTTGGCGGTGGCCATCACGGTTTCATGCATCCGGCGAAAGACGCCCCGGCGACGCCAGGCGGGGTCAACATACACACTCTGAATCCACCAAAATGCGCCGTTGCGCCAATCGCTCCATTCATAGGTGATCATCAGCTGCCCCAGCAGCTGGCGATCGTCGGCCTGTTCCAGTTCGGCGACCATGAAAAAGCCACGATCGGGAGATTCAAGAAGGGCAATGGTTCCGTCATGCAGGCGGTCGAGATCGAGGCGGCGGCCTTCTGTTTCAAGAGCCATGGCTGCACTGAACGACGTGACTGTCGCTGCATCTTCTGGCCTGGCGAGTCGGACATTAAGGTGGTCGAGGACTGGCATGGGGCTCAGGCCATTGTCTTTGGGGCTTGTAACCATCCGGTTTCCGGCTTGTACAAACCGGCGGTACACTCCATCTTGATGGCGTCTTCCGGTGGCAGATTGATCGGACGTAACTGTGGCTGGGGGACAAACGCGAGGAAGCCGGTGAACGGATGGATGGCCGTGGGCACAAAGACCATGAGCAAACTTGTCGTTGGTTCGACTTGCAGCGCCGGCGGTGCGGCCCCCATAACAAAACCGATCGCCCATAGACCGTCTCGAGGAAACGGAAAAGCCACCACGGTGCTGCGTCCGAAGCGAGAACGGAAATTAAGAAGATCGGTCATCCCTTTGAGGGTGATGTAGACACTACGGACCAGTGGAATGTGCCCGATCCACCGTTCTGTCTGGGTGATGATACGCCGTCCGACTACATGGGTGGCGATGGCGCCGACAATAACAACAAGGAACAGAAACAGGACGAGGATGAGTCCAGGCCGTTGTCGGGCTCCGATATTCCACGGGAGGTCGTGAATCAATTCGTTGAGTGCGTGAAAAAGTGTGGAAAGAATCAAGAATGTGGCCCAGGCCGGCAGGAGGACCAACAATCCGGCCAAGGAGTATTTCCATACGGTGTTTGACATCGCCGCTTGTTTGCTTCTATACGATCGAGCGAGACTTATAGTGTAGCAGAAACCGCTAGTCGAAATAGAGTCTGCACGCAGGGCTTGATCTCATCGATATCGGTGATCTATTCTAGCCGTGTAATATCAGTCGGGTTCACAGGGAGGGGCGTTATGGCGGAACGTACGGAAGCAAGGCGTCCGGTCAATATCAACAAGGATCTTCTCGCCATTCTCTGTTGCCCCGACACGAAACAGGATGTGAGTTTGGCTGATGAGGCGCTGATTGCCAAGTTGAACGAGGCCGTGAGCCGTGGACAATTGAAAAATAGGGCGAATAAGCAGGTCACCGAACCCCTCGACGGAGGGTTGATCAGAGGCGACCGGAAGATGCTGTATCCTATCCGCGAAGACATTCCTGTCATGCTCATCGAAGAAGGCATCCCCCTGGAAGGGATGGTCTAGCAGCCTGCATTACTCATGACCGATTCTGCTGCAATTGCGGATTCGCCGCTACGATAAGCCTGGATATGGATTCCCGGTGTGCAGGTTGCTTCGACAAGTACGCAGTGAGCACTTCTCATTTGAACATTCTGTCCCATGCGTGACGAGGGGAAAGACCCGTATCACCTCGATCGTCGGTGAGGCGAGCGGGCGCCATCGCCTATTGATTGTCGGTCTTGGAGCCGGTCGACGCCCCACAATGCTGGCAGAGATATTCGTACAGATTCCCGGTCGGGAGCACGAGCAGGAGTCGCTCCCGTGTCGGGGTCGCCACTCGGCAGGAAGGGCAATAGAGCAGCGAGGCATTCAACGATCTGAATTGGTCAGGCTGTTCCGAGGCATCCGGTCTTGGCGGTCGAGCTGTTCTGGGGGATAGACCGGTCGGCCAAGTTGGCCTGGTCGGTTTACGAGGGAAACCTGGCATAAAATAATTCCACACAGATGAGGCAGTAGGGGTCAATGCCGAGAGTCCGGCCTCGGGATGCTCGCCCATTCACCATGAGGCGTTGGGTCCGTTCTTCGACGGGAACTTGGGAGCGTGCCGGAACAGTTTCCAGCCCCCCCGTCCTACTTGCACCAGACAGTAGACCGCTAGTCCGCTCAATAAGCCATAGAATCCGGTCGTACTCCATGGCCAAAGGCCGGGGGCGTGCATGACGACGCCGAGCGCGATGTGGCCACCGACTCCCAGGCACAGCGCGAAAATGATCCATTCTCGTATCATCTTAACGATCGGCCATGCGTCATGGGAGGCGACAGGTGAAGTTAGTACGGAAAGCCCGATTGAAGACGGGAGCGTTACACCGCCGGCGTCTTGGCTGACTCAATGTCCGTTGCTGTGATCAAACTAGATAGATAATCAGCGACAAAATTGAGAGCCTCCTCTCGGCCGTCCGCACGACGTCCCTTTTCTCGCCGCTGGACCGACAACTCGTGATCGAGATCGGATTTGACTTCCGTGAGAACTCGCTGGAGGGAGGAGGGAGTCAAATTCGCATCCATGTCTTCGAGCTCTTGGCAGCGATCAAGCACCCAATTTAACCCTTCGATCCGTCCGGCGTAATGTTCCTGTTCCGCGGTGTCAATCCGTGACATCGTGGTGGCAAATGTTTGGGCCTCGTAGATAAGATTATAGAAGCTGGTCACTGCTCGCTGTAGGGTTGGATTCATGTCACTCCTTTGCACAAATTATTAACCACCCGATTATACACGAGAATGCCAAGGCGACAAGGAAAAATTTGTTGGGCTAGGTAAACAGGAGAGAATGAAACTCGTTCATGAAGCCATAATAGAGCGGGGCGAAATCTTTGAGGCTCTCGGGGCTGGTTTCTTTTAGACGTTTGAAGAAGAGGACCTGTGTGCGAGAGTCTATCTGTTCCAGGAGCTGGCCCAATTGAGCCATGGTGTAACTGCCGGCTGGGACACTGAGGACATAGTGCACGAGGCGCTCGACGAACTGCTGAGCGACATACTCGCTGGCGAGGTAGCCCTCCGGGAGTTTCCCTGAAGCCAGAAACTCGTCGAAGGGTATGGCTTGCGCAGCAAATGGGATTGTTGGTTGCTGGCGAGAAGTCACGCCGATGGAACCCCAGCTCGTGATACAGGAACGTCCGTATGCGGCAACAACTCTACTGGACCCCCCTGGGGCGCGTCAAGTGCACAGAAGGAGCGGCCAAGGCCAGAGCCGAAAGAACGGTGAAGACTCAAGGGCTTTAGGTCAAACAGAAGGGGCGGAGTCCCTGAAGGGACTCCGCCCCCCCTCTGAAGCGGTGGCCTAGTTGAAACTTACAGCCAAGTTACACGCTCGGCCGGCCGAATGTAGATGGGCTCTTCGACCTGAATCCGCGCCACTTCCTTGCCCGACTTGTTGAAGCCCAGCACGGTATCGTTGTACATCTCGAACCGTTTCCCGTGGATCTGGGTCTCGAACACTTTCGGCCCCGGAATGACATCGTAC
>JBGPVY010000190.1:0-6172 GCA_041491905.1 Nitrospiraceae bacterium
AGAGGACAAGCCGATTCTGTTGTCGATCGGCTACTCGGCCTGCCACTGGTGCCATGTCATGGCACATGAATGTTTCGAAAATCTCGAGATTGCCGGGCTCATGAACCAGGACTTCATCAACGTGAAGGTCGATCGAGAAGAGCGCCCGGACCTGGACGATATCTACCAGAAGTCCTCGCAGGTGTTTCTGGGACGGGGCGGCGGGTGGCCCCTGACGGTGTTTCTGACGCCTGACCAAGAACCGTTTTACGGGGGGACGTATTTCCCGCCGGCGCCCCGCTACAACCTGCCGGGATTTCCCGAGGTGTTGCGCAGTGTCGTCGAGGCCTATCGGAATCATCGAGACGATGTCCGCAAGAATGTGGAAAAGGTGAAAGCCGGATTGCTGCGAGTAGGAACGCCGCAGCCGTCGGCCGATCCGTTGACGGATCATTTGCTTGATGAGGCGGCCAAGAACTTGGTGCAGTTTTTCGACAAGGTTCACGGCGGATTCGGTGAGGGGCCGAAATTTCCAACGGTCCCCCCGCTCAGCCTGTTGCTGCGTCAGACGGCTCGGACGAAAGACGTCTCCTATCAAGAGCAGGTACTCTTACAGCTCAAAACCATGGCAGCTGGAGGGATCTACGATCATCTCGGCGGCGGGTTCCACCGCTACTCGGTGGATGGCCAGTGGTTGATTCCCCATTTCGAGAAGATGCTCTACGACAACGCGCAGCTGGTGCGGATCTACCTCGATGGATGGCGTCTCACCAAAGAGAATCGGTTTCGTGAGGTCGTGGAAGAGACGTTGGAGTACGTTCGTCGTGAACTCACGCATCCGGACGGTGCGTTCTTTGCTGCGCAGGATGCCGACACTGAGGGGCATGAGGGAAGCTACTTCGTCTGGGAGCCAGGAGAGATTGTGGCGGTACTGGGGGCCGAAATGGCTGAGGAGTTCTGCCGGCACTATGGGGTGACGGAGAGCGGAAATTTTGAAGGCAAGAACGTGTTGAATCGGCTCGGTGGGATTCAGCTCGCGCCCGTCGCGCAAGAGGAGGTGGAGTCCTTGTTGCGGCCTGCCAGGATGAAGTTGCTTGCAGCACGAGAGCGACGGATGAAGCCGCAGCGGGATGACAACATTCTCACGAGTTGGAATGGGATGATGGTGTCCGCCTATCTCGACGCCTATCACGCGTTCGGGGTTCCCGCTTATCTGGCGGCAGCGGAACAGGCGCTCACATTCCTGCTGGACTATGCAGTTGAGAACGGGCGAGTCTTTCGGACGGTCACGGAGGGGAAGGGGCGCTTGAACGGCTATCTGGACGATGCAGCCTGTCTCGCCGCCGCGTTGCTGGACGCGTTTGAGGCGACGTCGCATCGGTGGTATCTGGATCAAGCCCGTGAGATGACGGACCAACTGCTGGAGCGATATTGGGATGAGGCGGCAGGTGGGTGTTTTTATACCAGCCGCGACCACGAAGCCCTCCTCCATCGTATGAAGTCCGGGACCGATAGTGCGATTCCATCCGGCAATGCCATTGTCGCTTCGGTCTTGTTGAGGCTGTTCTCATTCACCAGAGAGCAGAGGTATCATGATCGGGCGGCGCAGCTGTTCCGGGTGTTCCGAAACGTGATGGAGCACAACGCCTATGGCTCATCGGCCATGCTCTGCACGCTGGATTGGTACCTGACGACCCCGCAAGAGATTGTCGTGGTCGGGACTCGTGGCCATCCGATGACCGAATCGTTGCTCTCAACAGTCCATCGTCGCTATCTGCCGAATCGTGTGGTGTTGGTAATCGAAGCGTCTCGTCGTGACGGGGAATCCGAGTTGGTGCTCGTCGCAGGGAAGACGAGCGTGAACGGGCAGCCAACGGCGTATGTCTGTCAACGTCAGACCTGTTCGCCTCCTGTCACGGAGAGCCAAAGATTGAACCTGTTATTGTAGGGAGGGCACTTTGGGCGCAGGTGACTCAGGCAACTCAGGCAAAGGATTGTACGATCACCTCTATCGCCGATTCTTCGAGAATCGCGACTCGCAGCAGGGCTATGCGTTTCAGCATGCGCCAGGTGGAAGCGCTCCACTACCGGTCGTCACGTTTCGGGATCGGCTTCGATGGTGGACTTGGGGTCGGTGGCAACGTCGAAAGGCTATCATGGCTGCCCGCGACCGGTTCCAGCAAGACATTCTCGATATCAAGAAACGGCCACCAAAGTAAGAAGAGTTCGAGACGAGAGATGTGAGCGAGCGTGGCATAAGCGTGAATCCTAGGCGTATCGACATAGTCTCCGCTGTACTCGGAGTAGCCGTGATCGCCGGTGAGTGGAGCTTCTGTGTCGAGCGGTCCGAAGCTATTCAGGCAGAAAGCCGGGCGGAAAAAGAAGCCAACTTGAAAGGTCAGGCCCAAGGTGGGTTGTTTAATCGGTGGACCTTCGATCAGCAGAAGTCTGGCGAGGCTCCTGCCGGATTCTCGATGCTGGGATTTGGTGAGGGGCCGGCTGCGGACTGGACGGTCAAGATGGACAGTGATGCTCCCTCGGCATCCAATGTTCTGGCCGTGAACTCATCGTGCCAGGCCGTGAGCTGTTACCGTTTGATCGTCGCCGACGGGTTTCAGTATGAATATCCGGATGTGTCGGTCAGGATGCGGTTCCCCACTGATGTTGCGACGGGAGTGGGTGGCGTGGTCTTTGGGGTACAGGATGCTGCACATTTCTATGCGGCGGTGGTCGATCTCGCGACGAAGACGTTCGAAGTGATTCGGGTGGTGGATGGGAAGGAGACGAGACTAGGGCGGTCGTCAATTACGCCCAAGGCGGTTCCCTGGCATACGCTGCGAGTCCAGAGGAATACCATTCTCAGCAAGGACTTTATCGAAACCTTCTTTGACGGACAGCTCGCCGTGACCGTTGAGGATCAGTCGCTGGCGATCGGTCAAGTTGGGCTCCTGGTTCGTGGACAAACAGCGCTGGATTTCGACAGTTTGCATGCAGTTCCTCTTTTTTCTCACCGCCCGCTTTCTGCTCCCGCTGCATATTAGACAGACGGACCGCATCGTGCGCGATTGCATCGTTGCTTGCATTTGAGGTGGCCAAGGAGTAGAGTACCGTTCGTGTATCATCGCGAAAGGCCTGGTGGTGATGCCACAGAGAGTGACAAGGCCTAAGACAGGTGTTGTTTTGGTCCTGCCCGGGAATTTGATCGGAAGCCAGCCTTGAGCTGCCATGGTGCTTGCGTCTTCGGCCCATTCCTTCCTCACTTTGTTCTCGAGTCCAAGACAACACATATTCTCAAAGGAGGAGCCCGATGGGTTCGAAGATCTATGTCGGCGGTTTACCGTATTCCACAACTGAGCAGCAGCTGAGCGATTTGTTTGCTGTTCATGGAGCGGTGACATCATCCCGGATTATCACAGATAAATTCACCGGCCAGTCCCGCGGGTTTGGATTCGTGGAGATGTCCTCGGATTCCGAAGCTCAGGCGGCGATCACCGCGCTGAACGGCACTGAGTTGGGCGGCCGTACGTTGACCGTCAACGAAGCGCGCCCCCAGGAGCCACGTTCTGGCGGTGGCGGTCGTGGTGGTCGCGGCGGGTCTGGTGGTGACCGGTACTAAGCCGTAACGAGTGTTCACACATCGGGGCTGCCTATCCGGCAGCCCCGCTAGTTCCTTCCTAGAATTGCCCATCAACGCGATGCGTTTCTCGGCTCTCTGACCAGGCCGGACCGTGCAGTCCCAGGAAGTGTGCCCCATACAAGGAGTCTTATGTCGACGTTTGCTGATATGAATCTGCCCCAGTCTCTTGCCCAGCGCCTGATACAGGCGGGCCTGACGACACCCACGCCGGTGCAACAGGCTGCCATTCCACTGGCGCTGAAAGGCCTGGACATTATGGCACAAGCCAAAACCGGGAGCGGAAAAACACTGGCGTTTTTGCTGCCGATTATCGAACAGGTCATGCGACGAGAGGCCTCCGCGCCCGCGCCTGGCCCCTATACCAAGTCCGGGCCCAGCCACGCTTCCGGACCGAAGTTTTTGGTGTTGGCGCCCACGCGGGAATTGGCGCTCCAGATTGAAACGGAGTTGCGCAAGTATGCTCCGATGTCCGTAACCTCCTTGTCGGTGTACGGCGGGACGCCGATCGAGCGCCATTACCGTGCACTGCAACGACCGCCGATGGTGGTGGTCGGTACACCAGGGCGGTTGCTCGACTTGGCCGGTTCCGGTCACTTGAAGTTGGGTGGCGTGACGTTTCTCGTGATGGATGAGGCTGATCAGATGTTGGATCGCGGGTTCCTGCGGGACATACAACGGATTATTCGTCTCCTCCCGGCTGAACGCCAGACGTTGCTGTTCTCCGCGACATTTTCAGGGGACATTCAAACGCTTGCGCAGAGCATGCAGCGCAATCCCGCTCGCATTTCTGTCGACCCAGGGATCAGCACTCCGACCACGATCGCGCATGCCTACTATGTCGTGCCGGGGGATCAGGCGCGTACGCAACTCGTGCATACGTTGCTCCAGACCGTGACGGATGGGGGACGGTCGATGGTGTTTTGTGATCAAAAGTATAAGGTGCGACGTTTGGCGGCCCATTTGGGTGGAGAACCGGCTTCGGTTGGTGCGTTGACCGGCAATCACAGCCAAGCGCAGCGGGAACGGACGCTCGGTGCCTTTCGGGCCGGCCGACTCCGTTCGCTCGTGGCGACCGATGTGGCAGCCAGAGGCCTCGATATTCTGGATGTGACCCAGGTGATTCACTATGAGTTGCCGACCAATCCGAATTCGTACGTCCATCGGACAGGGCGAACGGGTCGAGCAGAGAAGGAAGGGGCGACGTTCTTGATTCTGTCTCAGTCCGAAGAGCGAGAGTATCTTCGAATGGTGAGACAATTAAGAATCGAGACGAAGAAACTCGCGCTTCCTGTGTTCGCGGCTCTCCCGTCTCCGGCCCCTATGCCGGTCAGCGAGCAGCAGGGTCCTCGCCACCGGCCACGCCGAAGTGCCGAACCATCCGGCAGACGATTCCGCGAGGGCGAGCACCGGGGATCAGTTCACAGACAGGGAGCCTCGATCGGTGGACCCCGGCGCCCTCGATTTTAACCCGCGTAATTCATACGAGACTCGCGAGACTTGCGAGAAAAGCGGGACAGGTGAGACGGTCTGAAGGCTGAAGCTGGGAAGGCCGAAGGTCGGGGTTCGAAGTTCTGAACACTTCAGCCTTCCCTTCGGCCTTCGGACCGCGCCAGTCGCGCAGGTCTGCCTATCTCGTGGGTCTGTCGGTGTCCGGCTTGCGCTTTCTCTGTTGAGCGCAGTGCTGTTTTCGATGGTAAGATAACGGCCGAAAGGTCGTCTCATGCCGCCGTTTCAACTCGAAGCCCCATTCAAGCCCTGCGGAGATCAAGGCCAGGCCATCGATAAGTTGGTGGCCGGGATTGCAACTGGCCGGAAGCACCAAGCGCTGCTCGGTGTCACCGGGTCCGGCAAGACCTTTACCATGGCCAATGTGGTCGCGCAGGTGCAGAAGCCCACGTTGGTTTTGGTGCATAACAAGACGCTGGCCGGTCAGCTCTATCAAGAGTTCAAACAGTTCTTCCCCCGCAACGCTGTGGAGTATTTCGTCAGCTACTACGATTACTACCAGCCGGAAGCCTATATTCCCCAAAGCAACACGTACATTGCTAAGGACGCGTCCGTCAACGACGCGATCGATCAGATGCGGCATGCGGCGACGACCGCTCTGCTTCAACGGAACGACGTGCTGATCGTCTCGTCGGTCTCCTGTATTTACGGCTTGGGGTCGCCGGAGGTCTATCACGAGATGGTGGTCTTCCTCGAAGAGGGGATGGAGATTCGGCGGGAGAAGATCCTGGCTAAACTGGTCGAGATTCAATACGCCCGCAATGATATGGATTTCCACCGCGGTACCTTCCGTGCCCGCGGCGACGTCATCGAGATTTTTCCGGCTTCGAATGACGCGGTGTCCGTGCGGATCCAGTTGTTCGGTGACGTGGTCGATGCCATTCACGAAATCGATCCGCTCACGGGGAAGTCGCTCAGAAAGCTTCCGAAAGTCGCGGTCTATCCGAACACGCACTATCTCATTGCGCCGGATCGGTATGAGCGGGCGATTACAGGCATCGAAGAAGAACTGGACGAACGCGTCGCCTATTTCAAGAAACAGAATCAGCT
>JBGPVY010000096.1:0-9358 GCA_041491905.1 Nitrospiraceae bacterium
CGACGCAATCTCCTTGACCGTCATCCCTTCTGCAACGAGTTGCAACACTTCTCGTTGGCGCGCAGTCAAGGACTTGTCTTCCAGAACCGCAGGCCTCCCCCCGGTGATGACCGACTGCACCAGACCTTTCGCTACCAAGGGGGTGACATAACACTGTCCGTCCATGACTGATTGGATGGCTTGGAGCAATTCCGAACCGGCGGATCGTTTGAGCAGATAGCCGGAGGCGCCGGCCTTGAAGGCTTCATTCACATAGGCCGGGTCAGCGTGCATCGTTACGAAGATCAGCTTGGTGCGAGGCAGAATCTTCTTCAGCCTCCGGGCGGCATCGACCCCATTGAGCTGCGGCATCGAGATATCGAGCGTGATGATGTCAGGCTGAAGTTCCTGGGCCATTCGAAGCAGCGCACGGCCATCCTCTGCCACACCAACGATCTCACACCGATCCTCCAATAGTTTCCGGAATCCGTCCAACACCAGGGTATGGTCATCAGCCAAGAGGACCCGAGGCCTGCTCATGCCACCCCCTCCGGAACGAGCACCTCCACCTGTACCCTCGTTCCCTTCCCCACGGCAGAACTAACCTGTAACTCCCCGTGAACCAAAGCGACTCGCTCTTTCATGCCGAGCAACCCCAGTCCACGTGATCCATACGGGGATTGTTCAGAGTCAAATCCCACTCCATTATCCGTAATCGTGACCGTCAGCCCAGATCGAGACCGGGTCAGCTCCACATCGACTCGAGACGCCGCCGCATGGCGAGCCACGTTGTTGAGGCTTTCTTGGGCTACGCGATAGAGACAGGTCGCGATCTCCTGAGGGACGACTGCGGGGACATCCTTGTGTCCAAAGCTCCCTTGGATATGGCTTCGAGCTGTGAAGTCGTCCACCAACCGCTGCAGGGCGATCGGAAGGCCGAGGTCATCGAGAATGGAGGGATGAAGCTGATAGGCCAAATGACGCACAACATCAGACAATTCCACAACCCGGTCTTGTATTGTGCGGACGGATTCGCCCACATTACCCGATGAGAATCTGAGCTGCCGTTCTACCGCTTCGATATCCATGGCAAGAAGCGCGAGGCGTTGATTGATGTCATCGTGCAAATCACGCGAGATACGACGCCGCTCGTCCTCCTGCACGCGCAACAGCTGGAACGCCAACTTCTGCAGTGCTTGCCGGCTGCTTTCGAGCGACGCCTCGGTCTGCATCCGTTCAGCCACTTCCACTACCAATGATTCGTTGACGGAGGCCAGCTCTTGTGTTCGGATCTGCACACGCCTATCCAATGCCTCGTTGAGTCGTTGCAGCTCCTCTTGGTGCATGCGGCCCTCCTGCTCCGTCCGCTTCCGCGCCGAGATATCCCGCACGAACGCGCTGAACGTGTAGGCCCCCCCCTGCCCCAAGGCCGGCGAGATCGCCAGTTCTATCGGAATCTCTTGCCCATCCCTGTGGCAGCCTGTGATTTCGATCCGTGTGTTCAGCATCGGTCCTACCCCGGTTGCGAGGAAGTGACGCAATCCCTGTTCATGGGCTTCCCGATGTTGTGCAGGGATGATGGTGGCAGAGAGAAGTCGCCCGATGGCCTCTAGCCGGGGCCAGCCGAACATCTGTTCGGCTTGGACGTTCCATTCGGTGATGACTCCAGCGGAATCCATCCCGATGAAACCATCGAGCGCCATCTCGATGATGCGCCGCGTGTGTGTCTCGCTCTTGCGCAGCGACGCTTCGGCGTCCCTGGCGTGCGCACGCTCCTGCTGCGCGAGTAGATATTCCCTCCTCACGCGCTTCACGGTCCACAGCAAGAGTCCAAAAATTGGAACCACCACGGCGCAGCCCGCCAGGCCAAGATTCCAGAGGACTTCTCGAATCGGCGCCAGGACGTCGCGCCGATCCATGCGCATCAGCACCGTCCAATGCATACCTTCAAACCCGCCACGGGCTAGAGTCCTGGCATAGCCAGTGATGACCGGTACGTGGCGACGCATGTGCTCCTCCTCCACGTAACTGGACAGGGACGCTTCGCTTAACAGTGCCGACGGTAGGCCGAGTTGTTTGAGATTGACGTGGCCCTTATGCTGGAGATCCGAATCAATGAAGGCAACCCCCTTGTCAGTCAGGAACTGGTATTCCAACGCTCCCCAAAATCCCTCCCGCTGCCGGAAAGCCAGAAGGGTCCCCGTCATGACGTTTTCCAGCCCAGGAATCCCCACCCGCGTCGTCACGACCCCCACGAATTCCCCGCGCGGTCCGGTGATGGGAGCCGTCATGGCTATTGCGTCAGGACCGCCCATCACTGCGAATGGCTCCACGTCCCCCATATGAACCCCTTGCCCGTTACGCACGGCCTGAAACCAGGATTCAGCGCTGTAGTCCCGCCCGACCGTGGCCGGGTCGGTGGCGACCATGACCTGTCCGCGCGCGTTCGTGGCGCCGATCCACAAGTAATCCGGGTACGAGATCTTGGCCGAGGCGAGATACGCCGACTGAAACTCCCGATTGTCTGGCTGCACGCTGAACGTCCGTGCCATCATCTGCACATCGCCATGCCGTTCAAACAGAAATCGGTCCAGTTTGTCCGAGACTTCGGCGGCTGTAAGGGCCAGGGTTTCGCCTGCTGTGGCAACCATGCGAGTTTCGGTGTAGTGGAACGCGATTCCGCCGATGGCCAGCATGACGACCGTCATCACGCTGATGAGGACCGGCAGCCAGGAATACAGGCGGGGAGCCGTTGCTTCAGACAGGCCATTCATCCTTTTCGCCTCGTTGCTGCGCCGCATGGATCATGATCAGGACGTTCAACAGTCCCACGATACCGAGTGCGGCAACGGTGCGACCCAGCGAACTTATCACGATCGTGAGCTGCCTCTCCACAAGACACACAACTGACGTAGACTTCTCGTCTCGTTAACCGCACTGCTTCGCCCTCATGTAGAGGGGGCTACTGAGTAGCCCCCTCTTCTCATGGTGACTTACGCTTTTTGATACGTCCCTTGATGCCCGACCCAGTCGCAGCCCTTGTCCGGATTCGTATATTCGCTCCAGGGTTCCGGCTTCACCAGCCCCTTCGAACGGGAAACCACCTTGAACTGCCCGTCCGCCAAGATCTCACCGATGAGCACCGGTCTATGGGTGTGGTGATTGGCGGCATCCATCATGATCTCGCCGCCCGGCGCCAGGAACTTGCTGCCATAGACCGCCTTTCGAACCTTGTCGACTTCACTCGACCCGGCTTTCTCGACGGCTTGCTTCCAGATATACACGCCGAAATAGGCGGCTTCGATCGGATCGTCCGTGACCCGCTTGTCGCCATCCGGCAGGTTGTTCTTCTTGCAGTAGGCCTTGAAATTTGACACGAACTGTTTGTTCTGTTGCGTATCGACGCTTTGATAATAATTCCACGCCGCCAGGTGACCGACCAGCGCGGACGTGGCCATGCCGCGCAACTCGTCCTCCGCAACACTGAAGGCCATGATCGGAGCATCTTCGGCCCGCAAGCCTTGGTTCGCAAACTCCTTGTAGAACGGTACATTGCTGTCGCCGTTGATCGTGCTGATCACGGCAGCCCCTCCGCCGACGGCGAATTTCTTCAGTTTCCCGCAGATCGTTTGGTAGTCCTGATGGTGGAACGGAGTGTATTCTTCCATGATATGGCCCACCGGTATTTTCTTCGCCAGCAGCATCGCCCTCAGGATTTGGTTGGTGGTGCGGGGATATACGTAATCGGTGCCGAGCAGATAGAACTTCGTGAATCCGCCCCCTTCTTTGCTCATCAGATAATCCACCGCCGGCACGGCCTGCTGATTCGGGGCCGCTCCGGTGTAGAAGACGTTGCGTGAACACTCTTCTCCTTCGTACTGCACGGGATAGAACAGTAAGCCATTATTCTCCTCGAAGACCGGCAACACATACTTGCGGCTGACCGAGGTCCAGCAGCCGAAGACGACCGCCACCTTATCTTGCAGCAGAAGCTGCTTGGCTTTTTCGGCAAAGAGGTTCCAATTCGAGGCCGGATCGACGACCACCGTCTCGATCATGCGCCCCATCACCCCGCCTTTGGCGTTGATTTCTTCCACGGCCATAATCACGATGTCCCGCAACGACACTTCGCTGATGGACATGGTGCCGCTGAGGGAGTGCAATATGCCGATCTTGATTGGTTCTTTGCCCGCTGCGTATGACAGGGCCCAGTTGCCTAAGTTGCCAAGCAGGGCAGCCACCCCGATGCCGGCCGCTACCTTGCTTCCTTGAACCAGCAGCTCACGCCGCGAAGGACCCGCTTCGCTCGCAGCACCACTGCCTGCGTCGGCCGGGCTTGTCTCATTGGGTTTGTGCGTTTCCATGGTCAGACTTCTTTCACTAACATGTAGAAGCTGTACCAGCTCGACAGCATGAAGACGTCGCCATGGAATTTCTCTGACCCACCTATCTGAGCCCCAGCATTCGGCCCTATCGTCAGAAGATGGCCCCACTCAAGCGCCGTGTGGAAACCACCCCAATTGTGGTTTCCCTCCTGAATGACCGATGTGATCAATCCTGTTTTACCGGAGGGCTTTGCGGTAGGGGACAAAAACCCTCCCGATCCGTTCTGTTGGACCAGAGGGACGCCATTGTCCTTCACTTGCATTCTAGTTGAATCGATGGACGTCGTTGTCCATTGCTCAACCCGTACGATGGGACTGGATATATACGAAGTCTATTGCCCTCCTGTCAAGTAGGACTCCCGCTCATAATTTGGAGGATGTTGACGGTGTCCTCGCCCTTTCGATTGTGCTAGACCACCGGCTTGTACAACCCGCACGAATTGCCCGTGTCTCATCATCCGCGATTTGCTCTTGTGCTTCTAACTGGCGTCGCTCTGGTCCTGTCTGCCTGCGCCACAGGACCTGATCTGGACCTAACGATCCATGAATCCGAACGCGGTACGGTGTATTATGTGGAACGGATTTCCGATCGATCGTTCCAAGCCGCGCATCCCATTGCGTTATCGGCAGATACGATGGCCTGGGTCCTTAGCGGCGTGGTCGTCAAGGAGAACCGAGGGCTCTTGGGAAATCTGGTTGCTGGAAAACCGGAGGCCGTTCGAGCGTTTAGGGACGAGGACGTTGAGTACCTGGCGCCACTCCTGGTCGAGAGGCTCACCAGAGCTGCGTCGGACCAGCAGGTTGGGTTTCGTGTCGGTCAAACGGGGACGCCCGCGGAATCGACGAAGGGTTCGCTCTACGCCTACGGACGGACACTGCTGAACCTATCCCCGCTGTTTCTCAGCCCGTTGGTCGAGTTCTCCGGCTAAGAGCACAGCCTCAGCTATCTCGCGCATCGACTTCCGGAAATCCATACTTTGCCGCTGAATGAGCTTGAATGCCTCTTCTTCAGTCAGCTTCTTCGAACGCATCAGGTAGCCCTTGGCCCGTTCCATGAGCTTCCGAACTGCCAGCGCTTCCTGCATCTCAAAGGACTTCTCGACCAGGGCCGTATGCTCGATGGCGATTGCGGCCTGATTTGCGATGGCCTGGAGCAACTTGACCTCTTCGCTGGTAAACACGTGCGGAACGGACGTGTAGCTATTGATCACGCCCATCGCCTTTCCTCGCACCATCATCGGGACCGAGAGCAATGAGCATAGCCCTTCCTGCTTGGCCATATCCCGATACATATAGTCTTGATCTGTGGTGACGTCGGCCACGATAATCGGTCGACGGTCTTTCACAGCATGGCCACTAATACTCTGCCCAACTTTCAAGTTTGGCTTGCGGCGATACTGTTCGCTGAGGCTTTGCGTCGCCTCGATCCGCAGCTCCCCAGTGGCTTCGTCCAATAACATAATCGAGCAGATCTTGTAGTTCATCATTTGCGCGGTCATCGTCACCAGGAGTTGAAGCACGTCTTTGATCAACCGATTGGACGCCACCGTTTCTGAGACCTGCGACAGCGTTTCCACTTGTAAGGCTTTGCGTTGCATTTGATCGTAGAGCCGCGCGTTCTCGATCGCTCCACCGACTTGATTGGCGATAGTCGAGAGTAATGCCAACTCATCCGGCCGATAGCGCTTTGGGCGCTTATGTTGGGCATTGATCACGCCGACCACTTCTTTTTTGGCCATGATCGGTACGGAGACAAAGGCTTGATGGCGGTCTTCTGGAAGGTTATGAAAAAACTTGAACCGTGGATCGTCGTTCGCATTGCTCGGAATCACGACGCGCGTTCGTTCCTGAGCGACCCACCCGGTAATGCCCTCTCCCAAACCGATCGTGATGCGGCCAATCAATTTCGGATGAGGGTTCTTCGAGGCCCGAAGAATGAGTTCGTCTTGGCTGTCCGACAATAGGTAGAGGAGGCAGGCATCCGCCTTGGTGACTTCGACGACAACTTCGACGATATGTTTGAGAATTGCTTCGAGATTCAGTTGGTTGCTGATTGACTCAGAGATCCGATGGAGCACATCGACTTCGCGTGTTTTTTCCCGCAAAGCCTGTTGGAGGTGAGCCACGGATGGCGTGCGTTCGGTCGTCATAGAGATTTACCTTCGTGCACGGGCCTTTCGACGGACAGGATGCTTGCCTGGCTGACGGCCACTTGATGGTCGACTCCCACGGCCGTGCTTGCTCTGAAACCACGCTGCACAGACCTGCTGCTCGATTGGCCGAATTACCACCTCCCCAATCCGCACTGGCCATACCCCGATGACCCGCCCCCCGACCACCTTCTTGTCATGTTGCATAGCGCCCCAGAGGGACGTAAAGGATGCCTGTGAGACCTGTACGGACAACCCAGCACGCTGCACCAGAGTTCTGATCCGTTCGCCAACTTCTCGCCCGCACAGGCCCATATAACAAGCCAATTCCGCTTCTTGCACCAATCCGATCCCAACTGCTTCACCATGGATCAACCCACGATAGCCTGCGAGTGACTCCAGTGCATGTCCGATCGTGTGGCCGTAATTGAGAATGCGTCGGCGATCCGATTCCCGCTCGTCCGCGGCTACCACCTGCGCTTTGATCTCGCAGGATCGTTTGATCGCGTGGATAACCGGCTCCTCGTCGAGCGTCAACAGCGCAGGAATCTCCTGCTCCAGAAAGGTGAAGAACTCCGCGTCGGCGATAATGCCGTATTTGATCACTTCAGCTAAACCAGCAATCCATTCGCGGCGTGGCAGAGTGCGTAGCGTGAGGGGGTCGATCAATACCGCGCGCGGCTGGTAAAACGCCCCGATGAGATTCTTTCCCAACCGATGGTCCACGCCGGTCTTGCCCCCGACACTGGAATCTACTTGAGCCACAAGCGTGGTCGGCACTTGTACGAACGGGATTCCTCGTTGATAGATCGCGGCAGCAAAACCGGTGACATCACCGATGACTCCGCCACCGAGGGCCAGCAACAGGGACTGACGTTCGAACTTGTGCTTGGCTAACGCATCGAGAATCTTGGCGATTGTGCCGAGCGTCTTTGTTCGCTCTCCCGGCGGCAAGATAATCGGAGTCGGGTCGTATCCCGCCTTGCAAAGCGAGCGGAGAGTCCCTTGAAGATATCGGCTTGCCACATGCCTATCTGTCACAACCCCGATCTTCGGAGAATTCGTAAGGGCGCTGAGCCTGTCACCCACGGTCGCAAGTAACCCAGGATGAAGGACGATGTCGTAGCTCCGCTCCCCCAAGGTCACCGGTACAATCTGTTCTGCCATACCGGCCATGCCCAACGACGGTCTCTCCTGACCCCAATATACCAGTCGCCCATCCGATTCTTGTTGAATAGGAAAGCCTGGATTCACGAACCACTTCGCCTGCGGTGATGATGAATTGCGATGGCTGACATCGGGGTGGATGGTACCACAACGGTTCGGAAACTAGAAGGTTTTCAGATTAGCCTCCAAACCAAAAGATCGCGTTTCATGACCTCAGGAGTACCCTCTTTAGACGTATTGAGCATCACATTGGTCATTTCATATGGTCCTCACCGCTTCCCAGGCTATGATGTCAATTCGATTGCCGGTCGTCTTGCACGCGCATACGACCGATCGCCCGTCGCATTTTCTTGCGCCGGGCAGTGTCAGCATTGATCATGTCAGAGATACGCGGAGAACTGGAGAGTACGACTTGAAGGATCGAGATGACGCCCCAATCGCGAAAGCTCACCGCCCGTGAGCCTCCCCTTCAATGAAGAGCTAGAAGGTTCGCTTCTAGCTCTTCACGATAGTGGGCGTCAAGAAGATGAGCAGCTCTTGTTTCGCTACAGACTCGGTCTTCTGCTTGAAGAGCCATCCCAAAACAGGCACGCGAGAGAGATAGGGGACGCCAGCCACGCTGTTGTTCTGCGTATCGATAAAGACCCCGCCGATCACCATGGTCTCGCCATCGCGGATAGTGACTTGGGTAGTGGCTTCGCGGCGGTCGATACTCGGACCAGCTGGATTGCTTCGTGCACCGACTGCGTTTCTGGTTGCGCGAACCTTCATCATGATCAGCTTACCGACTTCCTTGGGATCTCGCGAGGTAATCTGAGGAGTCACATTCAGTTCTAAGTTCGCATCCACAAAGGTTGTCTGAGTCCCCTGGAGGGAGGTCGTCTGGAACGGGATCGATTCCCCCTGTGAGATCTTGGCTTCCCGCTTGTCCAAGGTCGTGACCTTCGGCGCGGCAATGACTTTGCTCAAACCGAGCAACTCACCTGCCGACAACCGTACATCCAACATCGCACCATCTGTTCTCCCAATCGTGAACCCGACGGCAGGAGTTGACGTCAAGCCACCGACTGTGGCGGGAAGATTGACCAGAAAATCAGATGCTTGCTGCCCAAATGGTCCGACTGTACCCGTCTTGAAGTTCGCCACCCCAAAAGAATGCCCGAGCGTGTTCGTATTCTGCACGCCCCACTGAACACCCAGCGAACGGGAATAGGTCGTATCAGCCTGCACGATCCTCGCTTCGATCTGGACTTGCGGTACTTCGAGATCGAGCCCATCAACCAGCTGTTTCATCACCCCAATTTTGCTTTCCGTATCCCGGACGATTAAGGCATTGGACCCTTGACTCATTTGCATCAACCCTCGCGGGCCCAAATACTGCCGAAGAGACGTCATGAGTTCCGTCGCCGGCAGATTCCTAATATAGAACACCCGATCGACCAGTTCTTCTGCTTTCACCTTGGCATCCTTCGCCTGCGCTTCTTCATTCTGCTGTTTGGCAATGTTCGCCAGCGAATCGATCCAAAGGATATTGCTCTGCCTGATCTTGCCTAACCCATTCATCTTCAAAATCATATCGAGCGCCTGATCCCAGGGCACACTCACGAGCTTCATCGTGACCTTGCTCTTGACCCCTTCACCGACGACCATGTTAAACCCACTCACTTCGGCAATGAG
>JBGPVY010000124.1:0-8182 GCA_041491905.1 Nitrospiraceae bacterium
CAAGAATACGGGTTTCCATTTCCCGGCAAAGAAAATCACCGTGAACCTCGCTCCCGCGGGAATCAAGAAGGAAGGGTCCGGCCTCGACCTGGCCATTGCCGTTGGGATTCTCGTCGCGGAAGAAGTCATCCCGCCCCAGAATGTACAAGGCCGCGTCTGTGTCGGTGAACTCTCGTTGGACGGACACATCAAGGCGATTACCGGTGCCTTATCCATTGGAATTGCCTGCCGGCCCGACTATAGTCTTCTCTTGCCGGCTGAGAACAGCCAAGAAGCGGCCGTGGTACAGGGCGTGAAGGCTTATCCGCTCCACACGCTCCCCGAAGCCGTGGCATTTCTCAATGGCACGGTTACGCTGGACCCGGCTCACGCAGACCGGGACCGGTTCTTTATTACGCGCCCGGTGGAAGATGACGACTATGGCGATGTGAAGGGACAAGACCATGCGAAGCGCGCCCTAGAAATCGCCGCAGCTGGAGGCCACAATCTCTTGATGGTGGGACCGCCCGGAGCAGGCAAGACCATGTTGGCCAAACGTCTCCCGACGATTCTGCCCCTCATGGAGCCGGAAGAAGCGATCGAAACGAGTCGCGTCCATAGCGTATCCGGACAGTTACCGGCCAATCATCCACTGCTGACGGTCCGTCCCTTTCGCGCTCCGCACCACAGTATTTCCGATGCCGGACTCATCGGAGGCGGAACAGTTCCTCGACCGGGAGAAGTATCCTTGGCGCACAATGGCGTGTTGTTCTTGGATGAATCCCCGGAGTTTCGCCGTCCCGTCCTGGACGGATTGCGGCAACCATTGGAAGACGGGTATGTGACCCTGACCAGGGCCAGCGGCTCGCTCCGTTACCCTGCGCGATTCATGTTGATCGCCGCGATGAATCCCTGTCCCTGCGGATACTATGGGGATCGCACGCGCGAATGCGTCTGCACCCCGCACCAAATCCGCAGATATCGAGCCAAATTGTCAGGGCCGCTTCAAGACAGACTCGACATTCACATCGAGGTCCCGCCGGTCTCCGTACGAGACTTGCACGATTACGGTCCCATGCCGGAAAGTTCCGCCACGATTCGATCGCGTGTTCTGGCGGCACGTGATCGGCAGCGCCACCGGTATCGTCAAGACGGGATTCACTCGAATGCTCAGTTGAAGCCGCGGCTCCTGAAGCGGTACTGTGGCCTGGAAACGCCGGCTCAAGAGCTCCTAGAACAGGCGCTGACCAAACTCGGATTGTCTGCTCGGGCCCATGGGCGCATTGTGCGTGTGGCGAGAACTATTGCCGATCTCGCGGGCTCTGAAAAGATTGAGCCGCTGCATGTGGCGGAAGCGATTCAATACCGCAGTCTCGACCGTCGGATGGAGTTTTGAGGATCTCCTGTGTGGTCAGCCCTGAAAGTCTTTCTCTGGTGGTTCTTTGTCGGTTCCACCATGGCGCTGGCCGTAATCATGCTGCAAGGTGGCTTTCGGGAAGCCATGCAAGCGCAGGGGTCCGTGTGGGGAGTCGAAGTGGTCAAGCTGCTCACGACCATCATGGGAGGGGGACTGCTCGGCGGCTGTATCGCATTGATTCTGGATCGTATCAAGAAGTCATAACCGATGTTTCTCAGATCGTAGTGTAATGAGGTTGTCCATGGATGTGGAAGTAGGTTCGAATCTGTACCGCAACACCGACGGCATGATTGAAATTGAGGGCGTTCCGCAGATTCAGGTGGCAATGAAACCGACGACGGGCGCTTTACTCGTGAACTTTGCGTTGTTCGACGCAGGCGGAAAAGTGACGGCAAAACTCGTCGATAGCACCCTGATGATCAACGAACGACGAGCCTACGAAGTGAATAAGACCCCGAAGAATCTACTGCTCACACATCTGGCCTCGGGAACCGTCATCTTACAGATGGACGTGAAGGCGCCCGACGTAGTGGCCTTCACGAGAGGGGAGTTCCATACGATCAAAGGCCACGTGATCCAGGTAACTCCCACCGAATGGAAAATCGACAAGCTCCGTGCCAGCGGTACGACGCAAGATGTGAAAGGCGGGTCCGTCGTCCTTGGCTGAACCTGGATGCGCCTCCTTGCAGGATGCTGAAAGAGTCCGCCAGCGCCACAGACCGTGGCGCGTGAAGCGCAAGACGTACGAGAAAGGCGCGACGTGGACAGATTGGATTTTCACCTCGTCTCGCCCGTTCCGCCAGTCTCGCGTCCTGTTGTCCCAGATGTGCAGGCCCTTGCAGTTCTTCTATGGTGAGATGGCATTCCCCCAGGCTGCTACTCTGTGACCGTCGGCACGATGACGATGTGCTGGTCCTTCAGATCGACGGTCGCTGTATCTCCATCACGCATATCGCCTTTGACCAACTGACGCGCCATCGGAGTTTCAATTTCCTGTTGGATTAATCGCTTCAACGGTCTCGCCCCATAGACCGGATCGTAGCCGCGTTCACCCAGATACCGTAAGGCCGCCGGCGTCACGGACAGAGAGATCCGTCGCTCTGTCAAACGTACCCGCAGCCGCTCGAGTTGAATCTCTACGATCTTTGTGAGCTGCTCCGTCTCCAGAGGATGGAATACCACCGTTTCGTCGACGCGGTTCAAGAATTCCGGACGGAAGTATTCTCGTAATTCCGCCATCACGAGCGAACAGACTTCGTCATAGGAGGCGTGCCGTTGCTGCGCCTCAAGAATCTGCGGGCTGCCGATATTCGACGTCATGATCAAAACCGTGTTCTTAAAATCGACGGTCCGGCCCTGAGAATCCGTCAATCGTCCGTCGTCCAACACTTGAAGCAAGACATTGAAGACGTCGTGATGGGCTTTTTCGATCTCGTCGAACAGAATGACGGAGAACGGACGCCGCCGGACGGCTTCGGTCAGTTGTCCACCCTCTTCGTAGCCGATGTAGCCTGGCGGGGCCCCGATCAGACGGGCCACCGTGTGTTTCTCCATGTACTCGGACATATCGATCCGAATCAGGTTGGCCTCGTCGTCGAAGAGCGTCGCGGCAAGGGCTCGCGCCAACTCGGTTTTCCCGACTCCAGTCGGACCAAGAAAGAGAAAGGAACCAATGGGTCGATTCGGGTCTTTGATGCCGGAGCGTGCGCGGAGGACCGCATCTGCGACAGCCTGCACCGCTTCATCCTGGCCGACCACTCGCTGATGGAGCAGCTCGCTCAGCTTTAAGAGTTTCTCCGTTTCACCTTCGACCAGCCGGGAGACGGGGATTCCCGTCCAGCGACTCACGATGGCCGCGATGTCGTCTTCATCGACCTCTTCTTTGAGCAGCCGGCTTTCGCCCTGCTTCTTACCGAGCTGCTCCTGCTCCAACGCCAGTTCCCGCTCAAGGCGAGGCAACTCTCCGTATCGCAGCTCCGCCACGCGATTCAGATCATAGGCGCGTTCCGCACGTTCCATCGCCTGCTTCACCTCTTCCATTGCTTCTCGAGTCTTGCGCAGCCGTGACACCGAGGCCTTTTCAGAGTCCCATCGCGTCTTGAGTGCCTGCAGATCTCCTTGTTTCTCACCCAACTCTTGCTCGAGCGTCGCCAGCCGCGCCTGGCTGGCCTGATCCTGTTCTTTCCGCAAGGCCTCCCGCTCGATCTCGAGCTGCAGCACCTTGCGCGAGACCTCATCGAGTTCCGCCGGCAAACTATCGATTTCCGTACGCAGGCGGGCCGCCGATTCATCGACGAGATCGATGGCTTTGTCCGGAAGAAAGCGATCGGAGATATACCGGTTCGAGAGTTTCGCAGCAGCGACCAGCGCGGCGTCTTTAATGCGCACGCCATGGTGCACTTCGTAGCGCTCCTTGAGTCCGCGCAGAATCGAGATGGTATCCTCCACCGTCGGCTGATTGACCAGGACCGTCTGGAACCGCCGTTCCAGCGCAGCATCTTTCTCAATATGTTTCCGATACTCATCCAGCGTCGTCGCGCCGATCAAATGCAATTCACCGCGGGCCAGCATGGGCTTGAGCAGATTGGCGGCATCCATTGCCCCTTCCGCTGCACCCGCTCCCACGACCGTGTGCAGCTCATCGATGAAGAGCAAGACTTGTCCCTCTGACGCCTGCACCTCTTTGAGGACCGCCTTCAATCGTTCTTCGAACTCGCCGCGAAACTTTGCCCCAGCCACCAACGACCCCATGTCGAGGGTGATGACGCGCTTCTTCTTCAGTCCTTCAGGCACATCCCCCTTGATAATGCGAATGGCAAGCCCTTCGACGATCGCGGTTTTTCCGACGCCGGGTTCGCCAATGAGCACGGGATTGTTCTTGGTTCGTCGTGAGAGAATTTGTACGACGCGACGAATTTCCTCGTCGCGCCCAATGACGGGATCCAGTTTCCCTTGCCCTGCTAACCGGGTAAGGTCGCGCCCATATTTTTCCAAAGCCTGGTAGGTGCCTTCCGGGTCCTGGCTCGTGACACGTTGAGAGCCTCGTATTTGTTGCAGCGCACCCAAGAGCCGTTCCTTCGTCAGGCCAAGTTTCTTGAAGACGCCCCCTTCTTGGACCATGGCGAGGACGACATGTTCGACGCTGAGATAGTCGTCTTTCAACACTCGTTGTTCGTCTTCGGCTTTGGCCAAGACTTGGCTCAGCCGCGAGGCGACGTGGAGTTGTCCGGGGCTTGCCCCGGCGCCCTGTACTTGAGGCAGCTTCGCAAGTGCCTGCTCCACTGTCTGGCGAACGGAGGGCACCGACAACCCTGCTTGCTCGAGGAGAGAGGGCGCGAGACCTCCATCCTGTTCCACGAACGCAAGCAGGAGATGCTCTACATCTATCCCCTGATGGCTCCGCCTCGCGGCATGGGACGAGGCGGTCTGGAGCGCCTCTTGTAGCTTGATCGTCATGCGGTTCATGTCCATTGAATCACTCCTCTCCGCGCATCCGTGTGTGTTGTTGCCATTCACATAATCATAGGATATGGGAAGTCAACCTCCCGCGAGGAGGCGCGGCGCGGCTTGACCAGAGAAGTTCCCGCAGACTATTGTCTCTCATGTCGCGCATTCTGACCGAACCCCTTACACTCTATCGGAACGCCTTTCGCAAAACCAGAGAATCCCTTGCCCGCGGCTGGATGACCATGGTGGCCGTGGTGGGATTTGAATTTCTGCTGATGCTCGCCACCCAGATTGCATCGCCGCTCGGCATGGCCGGAGGCTTTCTGCTCGGTGCGGTGAATGCGCTCCTGGTTGGCGCCACCCTAAGTCTGATCGAGCAATCAATTAGCCATGCACGGGCACTCACCTTCCACGACATTCTTGGCAGCGTCGGTCACTACTTTTGGGATGTCATCAGCATTGGGTTCATCCTGTGGCTGCCGCTTATGGCTCTCGACCTGAGTATGCAGACGAACCCGTTTGGGCAACTCCTATCGTACGCGGTGTTTCTGCTCCTCTTTCTCTTGTTGAACCCGGCACCGGAAATTATCTATCAAGTTCGGCATGATTACCCGCTCGACGTGTTCAAAACCTCGTACGAGTTCGTCCTTGAGAATTGGATTGAATGGTTTCTTCCGTTTACGGTGATCCTGATCCCCATCGTCCTCTCGCCCACGGGACTACAATCGTTTTTTCCCCTCTCCAGTCGAGTGGGGAGGGGGGCAGGTTTGGATTTTTCCCAGCTCCTCGTGCTGCCTTTCACGATTCTCGGAGGTTGGCTGGACTACGTGGGTATCCCTTCCTCAATCAGCTGGTATCTCGGGCTGCTCCTCACGCCACCACTTGCCGTCGCCATGTTGTTGTTTCGTGGCCATCTCTTTGCATCGTTGCATGGGGTGTCACGACGCCAGCGCCGATTTGTCTCGCCATTCAAGTAGGGACGAATACTGTGACTGAAAGGGAGAGTTTCCGCCTCTCCTGATTGGAAGCCGCTCAAACCTTCCCAGCCCCTTCGCTCTCCATAAGGGCGGATGATGCACGAGAGAGTTTGTTTGCCAGATCGCTTGAGTGGCCGGGAGAAATAGTGTATGGAATTACCTACAGCCTCTACAAATATCCTCGTTTTTCAAGGCTGAGAAAGTGCTTCGCTCGTGCGTTTATCTATCTTCTGGCGAATCGTCCTGACCTCCCTCGTCATCATCGTGGTGATGGCAGGGGTGAATCTGTATGCCTTATTTCAACTGCGCCAGCTGACTGCGTTGAGTGCCAACATGGCCACTCACCATTATCCGGCGATCGAATCAGCCAAACGCCTGCTCACCGCACTCTATGCCCAACTCAATAGCGAAAAGAAGTATCTGGCCGTACGCGATGCCACGTTCTTGCAACATTTCGATGAAGAGGTCGACGAGTTCCATCGCGGACTCCAGACCCTTGAAACACAGGAACTCACTCCCCAAGGCATACAGCTACTCGAGGATACCAAGCACCTGCAGCAAGAACGACTCCTGATTTTCCGCACAGAACTGGAGAAAGGACAGTCGGCTCCAGCGCCCCAGTCTGCGGACTATGAAGGCCGGCGAGACGCCTTGATGGACCGCATAAGCGCCACACTCCAACAGTTTATCGATCTTCACGAGACGGGTATCAGTGTCGGCGTCAGCCGGTCTCGGGAAAGCTCGGCGCAAGCCGAAGCGGTGACTGAGCAACTGGTTCTGCTTGCGCTCGTATTTGGCATTGCGCTCGCCGGCATTGCCAGCTACACCGTCCTGCGCCCGCTTCGCCAATTGCAGACCCATATCAAACAGATCGGGCAGGGCAATTTCCGCACGTCGCTGAATATTCGAGCCCCCAGTGAGTTGCGAGACCTCGTCGACGCCGTAAATTTGATGGGCACAAAACTACAAGAGCTGGACGATATGAAGGGGGAATTTCTCGCCCATGTCTCCCATGAATTGCGCACACCCATGGCCTCGATCCAAGAAGGCACCCATTTGCTGTTGGATGAAATTCCCGGCCCCTTGTCGCAAGAACAACGCACGACCTTGCGTATCATAGCAGACAGCAGCCGCCGACTCATTACCCTCATCTCCACCATTCTGGATCTCTCCAAGATGGACGCCGGGATGATGGACTATCGAATTGTCCCGACGGACCTCAAGCGCGTCACAGATCTGTCGGTCAACAAAGTCCAGCTCCTCGCCGATGCCAAGCATGTGCAGCTGTTGCTGGAAGCGCCTACACAACGTGTGTGGGTCATGGCAGATGCGCTTCGAATTGAACAAGTGCTCGACAATTTGCTCTCAAACGCCTTGAAATTCAGCTCGGAAGGGGGCATTGTAAAGGTACAGATGAGGCCGGACTCGACTGCGGGAGTCCTCGAGGTGAGCGTGACCGATGGAGGCCCCGGCATCCAGGCTGAAGACCTGCCCTATATTTTCGAACGCTTCTATCAAGGACGCACGAAAACCAAACATGCTACGCCAGGGAGCGGCCTCGGGTTGGCACTGGCAATAAAAGTGGTCGAAGCACACGGAGGACGGATTTGGATCGAAAGCGAAGCCAAGAAGGGAACGACTGTACGATTTATCCTACGCCTCACGAAACCAGGCGAAAGGGCATGAAGGCTGCCCACCGAGGCTTCACCTCGGGGGTGTTGTCCTGTCTATTCCTCCTCGCTGGATGCGCGGCATGGTCGTCAGCCCCACAATTTTCGCAGCCCTACTTCACGGTGGATACGGGAGAGGCGAAATCCCTGCATGCGTTTGCGAAAAAACAGGAGGCGCTTGCTCCGAAATGTGCCGAACGCAATTCCTGCGACCATGTCTACTTTATGCGCGCCCTTCTCGGGCTCTACGAAAGTCGAGATAGCGCCTCGAAGTACTTCGAGAAAGTGATCGCCGTCTCGCCCAAGAGCCAGCTGGCCTCCTCCAGCAAGCTCTGGATAGAGCTGCTCGAGCATCATGCCGCTCCAGTTGAGCAATCCTGGGTCCAATCGGTCGTGGCGGCCCCAGCCATTTCGGAAAGTCAGGCGATCCTGGCTCAGGCCTCAGATCGGCTGGTGCGAGACTTGCTTGATAGAGAGCTGACCATCCAGCAATTGCGGGCTATGAGGGAGGCCGACTCCGAATCCCTGGAAAGCCTCCAGCGGGAGTTAGCCGAGCGTGAACGGAAGATCGACTCGGTCAACGGCAAGAAAGACACCGCAAGAAGTTCGGGCGAGACAGGCATCGTGCTGTCCCTACAAAAGCAATTGACGGATCGAGATAGGAAAATAGAGGAATTGACGAGCCAATTGGA
>JBGPVY010000013.1:0-21696 GCA_041491905.1 Nitrospiraceae bacterium
AGGCTTTTGCCACGTCCTGGGTTTCGTCAAAACAGAAGGGAAAGGTGAAGCCGAGGCGCTCGGCCATCTCCTTCAGCCGAGGCGGCGCGTCATCCGGATACTGCGCCGGATCGTTGCTGCTGATGCCGATGATGCCAAGCCCTGTGTCCTTGTAGTCCCGCCCCATCTTCGCGATCCCGTGCTCGACGTGCACCACATAGGGACAGTGGTGGCAGATGAACATGACCAGCAAGGTGGTCTTGCCGGCAAAGGAGTCGAGCGAGTAGATCTGGCCGCTCACGGCATCGCGCAGCGAAAACGGGGGAGCGGGCGTTCCGAGCGGAAGCATGACGGACGCCATGGCCATGGTACCTCCTTCCTTCTCGATCCTTACTCGCAACGCCCTTGAAGATGCCGCATCGTGATCGCTTCGTCAAGAGGCGCGCCGGTGTCCATTCCATCATCGATCTCCCGGCATGAAGTCTCTTTCCCACTATGGTAGGCTCGTGGCGCATTGCATCACATCAAGAGAGGGCATTGCTGTGAAACAGGGCTATCGGTTGATCGTTGTGGACAAGGCTGGCGTGCTGGTCTCTGAATTCCAACTGACGGAGAACGCCCTGGCCCAGCCGGAGGCCTTTGTCGCGGCGCTCAAGCTGTCGATCGAGGACATTGAAGAGGAGGAGCCGTGAGTCTCCTCCGGTTGTCCCAGTTGTGTACAATATCGCATCAGCGTGTGTGACAAGGGAGCTTGCCGATGCAATACGTTCATCTCGGTCGATCGGGGGTGAAAGTCAGCCGGCTCTGTCTCGGCACGATGAACTTTGGCCCGGAGACGAGCGAGGCGGACAGTTTCGCCATCATGGATCGGGCGCTGGAGCTGGGCCTCAACTTTTTCGACACGGCAAACGTCTATGGCTGGAAGACGGGCGAAGGGTGGACGGAGCAGATCGTGGGGCGTTGGTTCGTCCGGGGCGGGGGACGGCGTGAGAAAGTCGTCCTGGGAACGAAAGTGTTCGGCCGGATGGGCGAGTGGCCGAATCAGTCTCGCTTATCGGCCCTGCACATCAAGCGGGCCTGCGAGGACAGCCTGCGGCGCCTTCAGACTGACTGCATCGACCTGTATCAGATGCATCATGTCGATCGGGAGACGCCGTGGGATGAAATCTGGCAGGCGATGGAGCAGTTGGTCCAGGAAGGCAAGATTCTGTATGCGGGCAGCAGCAATTTTGCCGGCTGGCACCTGGCCCAGGCGCAAGAATTAGCCCGCAGCCGCCACTTCCTCGGCCTGGTGTCCGAACAGAGTCTCTACAATCTGAATGAGCGCACGATTGAACTGGAAGTGATTCCGGCCTGCGAAGCCTATGGCATCGGCCTGATCCCCTGGAGTCCGCTCGCGCGTGGGCTGCTAGCTGGGGCCTTGGAACCGGCGAAGGTCGGTCGACGCGCGAACGAAGATCTGAAGAAAGACATCGAGAAATATCGTCCCAAGCTGGAATCCTATGACGCGCTGTGCACACAACTCGGCGAGCGCCCGGCCGATGTGGCGCTCGCCTGGCTTCTGCACCAAAAGGCCGTCACGTCGCCGATTATCGGACCGCGCACGATGGAGCAATTAAACGGCACGATACGCGTCCTGAGTCTCACGTTGAGCCAGGAAACACTGAAACGGCTCGACGAGATCTTCCCCGGCCCAGGCGGCGCGGCACCGGAAGCCTACGCCTGGTGACAACGGCCCAGCCTGCCACGAGCTGCGCACGTTGCGCTGTTGGGGTCATTGCTGGACCTTGCATCCTCGATCTCGGGCCTCCTAGAATACGCCTCCCTGCGAGACCTCCATGCCCTTCACGATTCGTCCTTACCGTCGCGTTCCTGTGCCATGCTCTGTGGCCAACAACGCGGGTTCATTCCCCAAGCTGCTTTTGGCCTACCTTTTGGGGTTCTGGTTACTGATCACGCTCCTGGTGTTGAGTAGTGGAGCAGTGTATGCGGGGTGGGTGTTGACGAGTGGCGACGACGAAGCAGGACTCACAGTGTACGTCGATCCAGACTCCATTCGCCAAAAGGGGAATCTGGCGAAGATGTGGCAATTGTACGACTACAAGACTGTACAAACCGTGGCGGGGGATTCGCTTTTGTCTTTCAAGCGATACAACGAATACGATTGTACGGAAGCGCGCACACGTATGCTTGCGTATACTTGGTTCTCGGGCAACATGGGAAGTGGAACAGTGGTTTACAGTACCCCGGACGAGCAACAGTGGGAACCGGTTGTACCGCGTAGCATCAATCAAGCTCTGTGGAAAGTGGCGTGCAGTAAGAAGTGATCCTGCCTGAGGGCACTACCGTCAATCACAGGCTAGTTAAGGACGGTTGCTGCAGAAGAAGATTCTGCCGTGAGGGAAGCATTGGGATCATTGCTTGACCTTGCACTTCACGCCCTGACGGACTGTCCTTCACTGCACGCATCCGCTCCATTCCAACTTGTTTCTCAAGGGTAGCCTGGTTGATCCTCAATTGCGCGCGTCGAAGGATATAAATACTCCCTCCAAGCTCGCTTGTTATCTCTCGGGGATGGGGGCTGATTGATCTTCCACTGCGCGCGTCCAACGAGGGGAGTCCGCGACCGCGCGTTGCGCGAGCACCTTTCTGATGTGATTCTTCCAAGCTTGCTTGCTTCACCTCTCTGGGAATGGCACCCGTAGTGGTCCCGTGCTCCTGGAGCGCGCACGATCGGAATGTGCTCGCTCGACGGGCGCAGTTGGACCACTACGGGTGTCGTTCCCGCTCACCCCACCTGGCCGCTCCTTCCCCATCCTGCTATGATGCTGACCCCATGAGCACTCGTTCTGAATCGGGCCAGACCAATCTGATTGCCATTGCGGTCTTCGTCGGCGTCGTTATTGCCGGCGTCTGGGTGTGGAAGCGTCTGTCGTTCGATACCCAGGATTATGTGATCGATCAAGCCATTCCCATGGCATTCGTGGGGTTGGTGATCGCGGCGGGGCTGTGGATGTTGGTCCGGGCGTTCAACCGCCGCAGGGCGCAACGGCGTGAACGTGCGAAGTTATTGGCCGTGTTCGAACGGGCCACGGTACAGGAGAAGAAGCTGGAGATCGCCTTTGAACTGATTGACGTGAATGGGTACCGGGCCGAAGGGTTGGAATCCGTGACGCCCGCGTTACGAGATCTCTTCGCGTCGACGTTGCAACAGGCGCTGGGTGACAAGCAGCACCGGATTCGCGGGATGGCGGCCAGTTACCTTGGCGTCCTGAACGATAGAACCGTGATCCCCCTTCTGGTGAAGGCGCTGGAAGATGACCACGCCTATGTACGTTCCTGCGCGGCGCTGGGATTGGGCCGGTTGCGAGCCAGTGAGGCGAAGGAGAAACTGACGGCTGTCATGGAGGAGGATTGGGATCAAACCGTCAGGAGCCGATCGAAGGAAGCGCTGGAGCGGATCAAATAATCTAGAGTACTGTAGTTTGCGTCCCTTCGTCTACCCATTCAATGCAGGCGATTTCCGGTGTGCAATTCAAACGCAGGGGAAGAAACGACCATCCGAGCCCACGATTGACATAGAGCCGGCGGCCAGGCTCTCCGTGATGCCCCTCGATCCGGCCGTTGCATCCAGGCGGGAGCCAGAACGTCGGCACGCCTGGTATGCGCCACTGGCCTCCGTGGCTATGTCCGCAGAGAATCAGATCGACGGCATGGTGGTCTTCCAGCTGATCGAGGATGTTCGGCGCATGGGCCAGCAAGAGGGTGAAGCGATCCTGTGCGCTGGGAGGCAGACAGCTTAAGTCGGCCCGATGCAGCGAGGGATCGTCGACGCCGACAATGGCGATCTCGCCACAGTCCGTAGGAATGAAGGTGGCCTGATTGATCAAGAGAGTAATCTTGTGGCGATCGGCGAGTTCGCAATACTGATCGATCGGCACGCCACTGTAGTGATCATGGTTGCCCAACGTGACGAAGACCGGCGCAATCTCCCGCAAGCCGGCGAGAAATCGAAACACATGCGGCAGTCCCTCCGACACGTTGAGCAGGTCGCCGGTGATAAAGATCCAGTCGGGGCGGAGTTCCCCGATGGCGGCAACGATGAGATCATGCCGTGGCTGATAGCGGTCGAGATGCAGGTCGCTCAGATGAACGGCCCGCCGGCCAGCCAAGGAGCCGTGCACATAGGTGAGCCGGGAAATCTCGTGTGTGGACAGTCCGAATTCCCAGTGGGGGACGAGATTAAAGAGCCGATAGAGCGGTTCGCTTAGACAATGTCCAATGAAGGAACGGGTCCGATCGGGCCAGGACCTTGTGCGTCGCGTCATCCCATCACCCGATCCAGCTCTACGCGATCGGAGGGAGTCACGCGATAGCCTCGTTCATAGAGATCGCTCATGCCTTGCATCAAGGCGTCCATGTTGCGGCTGTGGTACAAGCTGTCGAACCGCTCCGTGAGTGCCGTGACCTGCGTCGGAGTCGGCTCTCCGTCACTGTACGAGACAGTGAGGGAGCGGAGCAAATCTTGAAGTTCGGTGGGACTGTAGGTCGCATCATCATTCCGGTCGGCGACCAAGGCGAATTCGTAGAAGGTCAGACTGACCGAGAGCAACGACTGTGTCTTGGCAAAATCATCTCGCGCATCGCCCATCCCGCCGGGATAGGCGCGAAGACAATCCACTTCAGGCTGGGATGAAGGAGTCATGCTCCAGCTGATTCCCAGCACGGCCGGAAGAGGCGTCTTTTTCAGCTTATAAAACCACGAGACACAGTTGTTCGCCTGCGAAAATGCCTGTTTGTCTCTGTGGATCTGCCTGCCGATGTGCTGGGTGAACTGTTGAAAGATCGTGTTCTCTCTACCCGACGAGTCCCCTGGGAACAGACTACACATCAGAACGATGAGGAATACCCCTGCCGCTAACAGGCGGGCCTCGGGACGTTGAACTAGGAGCCTGTCCGACATTGCCGTTCGTGACGAGGCGAAGGAGGTGCGGCTAAATGCGAGGCCGCAGGCCCGGAAAAACCGGAGGTGTATTCGCTGGAATACATTGAGGATTGTTTCGGGCCGAGAACGACGCAGATGGTCGCGGATCATTCGCCGTAGTAGAACGGTCCAGATCGTTGGGTCGGAAGCTGTGCGAAAAAACATAGGGAAAGTATACCATGCGAGTCGTCTCACCCTCATCGAGATTGACTGAGTGGTGAGGGCGATCACGTGCAAATGAAGCTCCCCACAGCAGGCTACTCCGCCGAAGTAGCCACTTCAGCTACGAAGGCCGGAAGCTATGGGGTATTCGGCGAAGGAGAATGAAGAAGGGGCCGATTGCACCATGACCTTGCCTTTCTTGACAGCAACACTGCCGGGCATCGGCGGACAGATGCGGACACTTCCGGAAGACTTCCAGGTCGAAGAACGTCCGCTCTATCTCCCCTGTGGAGAGGGGGAACATCTCTACATCAAAATCAGAAAACGCCTGCTCTCGACCCCGGACCTCGTCCTGCGACTCTCCTCGGTCTTGGGGGTGAAAGCGCAAGCGATTGGAGTGGCAGGCTTCAAAGACGCCCGGGCCGTGACCACGCAGATGGTCTCGCTTCTGGGTGTCACGCCTGAACGGCTGGATCGACTGAAATTGGACGAGCAGCTCTTGTCTATGGAAGTGCTGGGTCGGCATCGCAATCGCTTGCGTCCTGGGCATCATGCAGGCAATCACTTTCGGTTGGTGATTCGGGACGTTGCCACGCATGCCCGTGAGACGGTGCCTCTGGTCACGGACTTGCTGGTACGACGAGGCGTGCCGAACTATTTCGGCCCGCAACGGCAAGGGCGGAGCGGACAGAATTACCAAATCGGAGCCGAATTACTGGTGGACCCTGCTCGCCGAAACAGGCTGAGCCGATCTAAGCGTATGTGGTACCTCAATGCCTATCAATCGCACTTCTTTAATGACATGTTGGCCCGACGACTGGATCGACTCGATCGTATTCTGGTTGGAGACTGGGCCATCAAAACGGAGAACGGCGCCTGTTTTCTGGTCGAGGATGCTACGAAGGAACAGCCACGGGCCGACCGGTTCGAGATCAGTCCAACCGGCATCTTGTTTGGGTCGCGCGCCTCGTGGGCCGGCGGAGAACCGGGCGAGATCGAACGGGCCGTGGTCGCTGAGAGCGGGGCCACGCCGGAGAGTCTTACTGAAGCTGCGAAGGCCTGCGGGTTTCGCGGTGAACGGCGCTCGCTCCGTATCCCTCTTGCCGATTTGCAGTGGGTTTTGGAGGGCACAGCGCTCACTCTCTCCTTTTCACTTCCACCTGGTGCCTATGCGACCAGCGTTCTCCGCGAACTCATGAAGACCGACTAGCAGGCTGCTGAAAATGCCCGCTAGCGTCGTTCTCGGTTCGCAAACATCCTCAACGTACCCAAGAGGGTACGCCTCCGGTGTTTGCTCGCCTGCGGCCTCGCTATCGGAGCATTTTGAGCAGCCTGCGGGAGGATTACCTCAGTCATCCCTGAGAAGAACTGGAAGCGAGTAGACACGCGTGGGAGGAGGCAAGTCTAGATGCACAGCCAACTTCTGCAGTTGTTGAAACTGGGTGGTAGAATCTGTGCAGATCCTACCAGGGTGGAGGTTTGACCCATGATGCATGACCAAGAAACCGTCCTGCTTCAAGGCCATATTATCGATTCGCTGATCCTGGCGAAGGTCCTGGACACGATTCTGATGATGGGCGGAACATTCGATCTCCAGGACGTGCAGATCGGTAAAACCCGCGAGGAGCCGTCGCGCGCCAGAATCATCGTGCGGGCCTCCTCTGCGAAACTGCTCAGCGAGATTCTCCATGCCATTCAACCCCACGGCGCGTCGGTCGAGAGTGAACGGGATTGCCGGCTGAGTGCGGCGCCGGCAGACGGCATCTTTCCCGACGAGTTCTACGCGACAACCCATTTATCCACCCAGGTGCGAGTGCATGACCAGTGGGTGGAGGTGGAGAGGATCGAGATGGATTTGGGAATTTGCGTGGACCCGGTTCGTCTGACTGCGAGGACTGTTCCGATGGGAGAGGTGAAGCGGGACGACCTGATTGTGACCGGTCGTGAGGGCGTGCGGGTAATTCCGCTCCAACGGCCACGTGACCGGGATGTGTTCAGCTTCATGGAATCGCAGGTCTCGTCCGAGCGTCCCCATGGGCGTGTAATCAGCGACATTGCCAAGCGTCTCGTGCAGTTGCGAACAGGGTTCCGAGAGGGGAAAGCGTGCAGCAGGGTGTTGCTCGCGGGAGGTCCGGCGATCGTTCACGCTGGAGGGCGTGAGGCGCTGACATGGCTCATCGATGAAGAGTTCATCCATGTCTTGTTCTGCGGGAATGCGCTGCCCGCTCACGATATGGAAGTCGATCTCTATGGCACGTCCCTCGGCTATGGGCATGCGGCAGGCCGTGTCGTGCCGCATGGGCATGAACATCATTTGCGAACCATCAATCGGATCAGGGCCATCGGCAGCATCGAAGCAGCGGTTAGGTTGGGAGTCGTCAAGACCGGAATTATGGCGGCCTGCGTCAGGCGGGGTGCCCACGTCGTGATGGCCGGCACGATCCGAGATGATGGTCCGTTGCCCGGCGTGATCACGGATTCGGTAGAAGCCCAGGCAGCCATGCGTGCGGCAATCCCCGGTATCGGACTGGCCTTGCTCGTCGCCTCGACGCTGCACGCGGTGGCGACGGGCAATTTGTTGCCTGCCACGGTCCCATCCGTCTGCGTCGATGTCAATCCGGCCGTTCCGACGAAACTCGCGGATCGAGGAAGTTTTCAGGCTGTCGGGCTGGTCCTGGACGCCGCGTCGTTTCTGTGCGAACTGGCGCGGGAGTTGGGGTGGAGGCCATGAGTCGTCTGCTGGTCTGCCCGCCGGACCATTTCAAAATCGAATATGAGATTAATCCGTGGATGCGCCGTTCGAACGCCGTCAATTCAGATCAGGCCGTTCGCCAGTGGCATCACCTCATGCAGGTGCTCGAACAGGACGTGGGCGCGGTCCTGGAACGGATGAAGCCGGTGCCGGGATTGCCCGACCTTGTGTTCACGGCGAATGCCGGCATCGTCGTTGGAGGCACAGCGGTGCCGAGCCGTTTTCGTTATGCTGAACGGCAGAAGGAAGAGGCGTATTTTGAGGACTGGTTTCGCGGGCAGGGGTACGAAGTCGTCACGCTGGATCCGGGCCGCTTCTTCGAGGGGGCCGGGGACCTCTTGGGATTTCCCGACACCTGGTTCGGTGGCTATCGACAACGATCGGATATCCGTGTGTTCCCGACGCTCAGCGACTGGTTTCACCGAGAGATCATTCCACTCGAACTAGTCGACAAGCGATTCTATCACCTCGACACCTGCTTGTGCCCCTTGAGCGGCGATGAACTCCTGTATTTCCCTCCCGCCTTCGATCGCTACGGGCAAGCGGCTCTTGCCGAACGGATCGCCCCTTCCAGACGTCTCGTGGTGCCGGAAGCTGAGGCTCTCAGGTTTGCCTGCAATGCCGTTTGTGTCGGGAAACACGTCGTGCTGCCCGCAGGCTGTCCGGAAACAGAATCCCTGTTGACCTCGCGCGGCTATTCCCCTCATCCAGTCCCGCTCGATGAATTCATGAAATCGGGCGGCTCGGCGAAGTGTCTGACTCTGGCGTTGGACTGAGCAGAGTCGTTGGTCATGAGTCAATAGTCACTGGCTGAGGACCGCCCCGCCGTCTTTTCACCAACCAATGACTATTGACCCGCCAGCAGGATTCTTAACAATTCTATGTAGGATGCTCAAAAAGCCCGTCCAGCAAGGCCGCAGCGAGCTGTCACTTCATAAGGGGTGGCTGGGATGATCCCAACTGCGCGCGTCCAACGAGGGCCTTCTGAGGCCGCGCGTTGCGCGAGCAAGGGGATCGTTCCAGCCATCCCGCCCCCTTTTCAGCATCCTGCTAGGGTTTTTGCCGGAAGAGGAAAGATCCATAGAGTCCGGCGATGGCGATGGTGACGAGTTCGATCGTCAGCAGCAGTCGGCTCACAATGGCGTCCACTGTGGGGGGCGTTAAGATGAAATGCAGGCCGAGGAATTCGGGAGCCTGTGACGGTGGGGTTTCCCAGGGTGGGAATAGGATTGCGAGGGACAGCATAGCCACCATGCCGTACAGCACTTCGACATTCAGCCGATCCGCCGGGGGGTCGGCGCGTCGTGGCGGTGGCGGGGGAGGCTCAACGGCGTCTGCATGAAGCCGTTGGCCGCACTGCGAGCAGTAGCGGCTAATCTCCGGGAGTTCATGTCGACATGAAGGACAGAGTTTCATGGGCGGTTCGGTGCGCAGGAGCCTGTCCGACATAACCATTCTACTGCGGCGAACAATCTGCGACCATCTGCATCGTTCTCGGCCCGAAAAATCCTCAATGTATGTCAGCGAATACACCTCCGGTTTTTCCGGGCCTGCGGCCTTGCATCTGGCCGCACCTCCTTCGCCTCGTCACGAAGGCAATGTCGGACATGCTCCTAGGCTACACGGAACCGCGTCGATTTGCTAGATGTAAGCGGGAGCGGGTGGTGTGTCGATCAGAAGTGGTAGCTGACGCCGAAGGCGACGTTAATGGGACTGTATGTGGCGTTGAAGCCAAAGAAATTAGTGTTCTCTTCAAAATTGAACCGAACGTAATTGTACTTCCCCTCTGCAAACGCGGACACGTGTCTTGTGAGGAAGTACCTGACGCCGATGAGGGTGTTCACGCCGAGCTTCGTGCTGGATTGGGAGTTGTCTCCTTGGGTAATCGCGGGATCCTTGATGCGGGCAATAAAGATGCCGGGGCCAAAACCTATGTACGGCTGCAGTCTGTTTCCGGGATAGCGAAACATCAAATTGAGTGGAGCAATTGTCAACACACTGAAATTGGCACCCTGAACTCCCACTGCCGTGAATTCATTCCCCAGAGATGTACTTGGTCCACCGCCAGAAGGGGTGAAAGTAATCGGAGTGCCAGACCGAATCGTAATATCTTGTTGCTTAATGTGAGGAGTGCTGTAAAAGATTTCGGCTTCGAGGCCAAACCATCGAGCCCTGCTTAAATAATGGCCTATTTTGCCTCCAAACATAAACGAAGTTTTCAACGACTGGTCGCTGACGGTCGACCCGCTTGGGAAAGTGAATGTGCCGGGGGGAAATGGAGGAGTCGATCCGGCGCTGGTAGAGGTCAAATCGCCGTCAGACAAACCATTTCCGGGGAAAGTGGCTCCAAATTGTCCTGCTACATAGGACTCTGCTTGAACGGTAGCCGTCATAAGCATGTTCTGTGTGAAGATGGTGAGGAGGCTTGATACCAGCAGCACTGTGCCGATGCGAGCGATCTTCATATGCACCCTCAGGTTTCCTCGCTTAATACTCCCTCAAACATCCTATAGGCCGACCTATCAAGGGCAAAGGAAAATGTGAAATCGTGATGATTTACAGCAAGCCATGTGCCACGAGAGAAGAAGGGGTTTCCCCTATGTTTATAGGGACAGATAGACCGACTGGCCCTCTTGGTTGCCTGGTCTGGCAGGCGTTTTGTTCAGGCCTGTTCATTGACAGGGGAAAGAGGGGGTTCCTATAATCCGCCCGCCAGATGACTGACCCACAAACCCTATTAGTCGTTGCCAATCCCCTAGGCGTCTTTTTCTCAATATGCAGATAGTCAATCGTATCGGAGTGATTGGTGCTGGTGCCTGGGGCACCGCTCTCGCCAAGCACATGGCGGAAAAAGGACTTCACGTCAGGCTCTGGGCCTATGAACGAGAGGTTGTGGATGCGATCAATAGGAAGCACGAGAATCCGGTCTTTCTGCCCGGCGTGGCGCTTCCTCCATCGCTCGTCGCCACCGGATCGTTGACGGATCTCACCGAGCAGAGTGAGGGGCTGCTCTTCGTGGTGCCGTCCCACGTCGCACGTCCTGTGCTGCGCGAGCTGGCCCGGTCTCTTTCCACTCCTATCCCGTTCATCAGCGCGACGAAGGGAGTTGAAGAAGATACGTTGAATTTGATGACTCAGGTCATGACCGACGTACTTCCTCCTGCCATGCAACGGGACCTCATGGTGTTGTCAGGTCCGAGCTTCGCGACAGAAGTCAGCGCAGGGAAACCTGCGGCGCTCTGTTTAGCCGGGAGCAACAAGGGACTGGTCAAGACATTCCAGGCCGCGTTGATGGCACCGGCCTTTCGGGTGTACGCCGACAGCGATGTGCTGGGGGTCCAGCTCGGCGGTTCGCTCAAGAACGTGATGGCGCTCGCAGCCGGAGTAGTGGATGGATTGGATCTTGGTCATAATGCGCGGGCCGCGTTGATAACGAGAGGATTAGCTGAAATGGTGCGGTTGGGCGTCGCGATGGGTGCGGATCCACGAACGTTATACGGGCTGTCCGGCGTCGGCGACTTGGTGTTGACCTGCACCGGAGCCTTGAGTCGGAATCACACGGTCGGCGTGAGACTGGGGAAGGGCGAGCGGCTGGAGAGGATCGTCGGAAGCATGCAGGCCGTAGCCGAAGGTGTGCGGACGGCGAAGGCGGCGTTAGGATTAGCGCGACGTCATCGTGTCGACATGCCGATCGTGCAAGAGATCAACGCGGTGTTGTTCGAAGGCAAGTCGTGCCGCAAGGCGGTGACTGATCTGATGGAGCGCGATGCAAAGCCGGAGAAAGGGCAGCCGTGAATCCTGAGGCGCTTGAGCGACTGCTGACCAAGGTGCGAACGGGCACCCTGTCTGTAGCGACGGCTATCGGGCAGCTCCGTACGTTGCCCTATGAAGATCTCGGATTTGCCTCGGTCGATCACCACCGGGCGTTACGGCAGGGATTTCCCGAGGTCATTTTCTGCGAGGGGAAGACATCGGCCCAGATTCGCGCCATTGCGAAGGCGCTGTTGAAACATCATCGCCCGTTGTTGGTGACGCGCGCGACTCGCCAGGTGGCCACCCTCATTAAACGGCTTGATCGTCGAGCTGTCTATCATGACGAGGCGCGCATCGTGTCGATCGGTGACCCCAAGCGTCGACAAGGGGGACATGTCTTGGTGATTACAGCCGGCACCTCGGATATTCCTGTCGCGGAAGAAGCGAGAGTGACGGCGGAGGTAATGGGGAGTCGGGTTGAGACGCTCTATGACGTGGGCGTGGCCGGCATTCATCGGTTGCTGGAGCGTCAGAGCCGACTGATGCAAGCCCGGGTGGTCGTGGCGGTCGCAGGGATGGACGGAGTCTTACCAAGCGTGGTCGGCGGGTTGGTTCCCTGTCCAGTCGTTGCCGTGCCGACGAGTCGGGGCTACGGCGCGAGTTTCGGTGGACTCGCTGCGTTGTTGACGATGCTGAACTCCTGCGCGGCGGGGGTCGGCGTGATGAACATCGACAACGGGTTCGGGGCCGGCTGTCTAGCGCACCGGATCAATGTCTTAGGCGAGGGGCGCGAAAGGCGAGACGTGCGGGAAATGCGCGACAAGCGCGAAAGGTGAGATGCTGAACGAATGACAAATCTTGCTTCTCTTGCCAGACGCGCCTGTCTCGCACGTCCCGCAGCGGTTTATTTCACTTCTACCGTTCCGCGTTTCGGCCAGGCAACCATCTGCGTCCTGGGACCCTTCTCGCCGTTCGCCAGCAACTTGGCTCGCACTTCGAATTGATAGAGCCCTGCTCCCGACGGGAGTTTCTTCTGGTCCAACCCGTCCCAAGTCAGTAGGACAGAGATTTGTGGAGCGGCGGCACCGTCGGTCGAGGCGGCGTGCGGCTCCAGAGGAGTACGCGTAGTTAGAAAACGGAGCGAATTTTTCGACGGCGACGTGATGAATGAAGACACTTCCAGCAGAGTTGCGCCGTTCAGCTCCTTGGGCAGCCGGACCAAGGCAGAAAACTGCAACGGGCCGGACGAGACTGTATAGGGGCTGGGAGAGACGTTCAGATCGAGAATCTTGAGTTCCGGTTCGGGGCGCGGGGCCCGGTGGGGTTTCGATTTTGCCGAGGTGGCAAGCGGGGTCCAGAGCAGCAGCGCGGCGCAGAGCAGCACCCAGGCGACCCGACCACTCCATGAGATGAACAGTTCCGAGCGGAGCGTGATCAGAGACCGGCAGAGCGTCATAGGGCTCCTAAGTAACCGTAATGCTCAATGTTTAATGTTGAATGTTCAATTAAACATCGAGAATTGCGCATTGAACATTCCTTGGAAACACGACATATGCTTCACGAGGAACGCGATTTCGCGATGAACCGTCATGAACAATGCGGGCTAGTGGGGGATAACACAGCGTTGGTAGGCTGTCAATGCGTGTCCTGAGCCGATTGCCGTTCGCCCGCGCCTTGGGTAAGATGGGCGCGGTTTGAACGAAGCAGAGAAAGGACGCACATGGGCGCGCATCTCCATTTTGATTGTTATTCCGGCATCAGCGGCGACATGATCCTTGGCGCGCTCGTGGATGTGGGAGTCCCGTTTCCCGACTTGGTGAGCGGGCTGAAGCGACTCCGACTTTCAGGGTTTACGTTACGGAAGCGGCGGGTGTATCGAGGGGCGATCCATGCCACGAAAGTGGACGTCGTGATTACGTCAGGATTGCGCAAGCCGCTCTCGCTTCATCGGATCCACGCCATCCTCTCCGCGAGTCGAATTCCCGACAAGATTAAGCAACAAAGCCGATCGGTGTTCGATCGATTGGCCGAAGCGGAAGGGCATGCTCATCGTGTGGCCAAGGATCACGTCCATTTCCATGAAGTGGGGGTCCTGGATTCATTCGTCGATATCGTCGGCGGGCTGATCGGCTGTGATTTGTTGGGCGTGACGCGTGTGACGGCCTCCCCAGTCAATGTTGGAACTGGGACGTTGCAATCGGCTCACGGGATCCTGCCGGTGCCTGGTCCGGCGGTCGCCATTCTGGCGAAAGGGATTCCGATTTACAGTGCCGGCCCTTCCCGTGAGCTCACTACGCCGACCGGCATGGCGCTCTTGCGCACGCTGACATCGGAGTTCGGCTCCATGCCGGTGGTGACGCCGACGGCCATCGGCTATGGAGCGGGCGATGCTGATCCCGACGGCTGGTCGAATGCCTTGCGTGTGTTTCTCGCACGACCGTCATCCCGAGGAGCACGCGAAGGGGATACCGTGCTGCAAGTTGAAACCAATCTCGACGATGTGAACCCGCAAACGTATGAGTATGTGATGGAACAGTTATTCTCACGTGGGGCGCTTGATGTGACGCTCGCACCGGTCATCATGAAACGTGGACGACCCGGCATCGTTCTGACCTGTCTTGCGGCTCCGGCACAGCTGGATCAGATTCTCGACGTCTTGTTTAAGGAAACGACGGCATTGGGAGTCCGGATTCGTGAGGTGCTGCGACAGATCCTTCCTCGGCGGTTTATCTCGGTGAAGGTGCGTGGGGGAGTCGTCCGGATGAAGATCGCCGATGTGAGCGCGACGACGGCCAAGGCGGCTCCGGAATATCTCGATTGCAAGCGGATAGCCGAACGAACGGGCCGTCCCGTGAAGGAGGTGCTTGAAGACGCGGCCCTTGCCTATGCCAAACAGCGGGTAGCTAGGCCGACGGGCCGTGGATGACGGTCCTACTCTACAGCCTCCTGTTCCTCGTATCCGTCGCGGTGACGTTGGGAGCTTGCACACTATTTACGAACGCCATTGAGTGGGTGGGCAAGCGATTCAATCTGTCTGAAGGTGCGATCGGCGGTGTGTTGGCGGCCATTGGCACCACACTTCCTGAAACATCGATCCCCATCATCGCCATTTTCTTCGGGGCCGGCCGTGCCAAAGTGGAGGTGGGGTTGGGCGCGATCCTCGGCGCTCCCTTCATGCTGAGCACCCTGGTGATCCCTATCTTGGCCATCTTGCTGGTGGTCTATGCCGGACTGGGGAAGCGAACCGCCGCCTTCCGATTGAACTATCATGATGTGAAGGGCGATCTCTCCTTCTTTGTGGTGGCTTACAGCGCCGCGCTGGCCTGTGCGTTTGTCCCGTCTCGACCGGTGCACGTCGTAGCTGCCGTCGGGTTGATGTGCCTCTATCTCTATTACGTAAAGCTGAAGTTCAGTGAGTCGGGTGAGGAGGGGGGCGAGGGTGGGCTTGAGCCTCTGCTCTTTGCCAGAAAGGCGGCAGTCCCGTCGTTTGGACTTATCGGTCTTCAGGGTATCCTTGGCTTGGCCGGGCTTGCGCTCGGAGCACATCTCTTTGTGCTCGCCGCAGAAACGATTGCGGGAGTCTTGTCGATTTCTCCATTAATCCTGGCCCTCCTCGTCGCGCCTCTGGCGACCGAGTTGCCCGAGATGTCGAACAGTTTTCTCTGGCTCTACCGAAAGAAAGATCGTTTGGCAGTAGGGAATGTCACCGGCGCGATAGTCTTTCAGGGTACAATTCCGGTCTCGATCGGGCTCCTGGGCACGGACTGGACGCTGGCACCGACGGCATTGATCACCATGGTGCTCGCTGTGGCCGCGGCCACCTTCTTATTGGTGCAGGCTGTGTGGGGCGGTATCTGGCGGCCCTGGTTGCTGAGCGGGAGTGCCCTCCTTTACATAGGGTATGTGGTGTACTTATATGGTTGGTGATCAGGCGAGAGGGTTTGTCTGGTCTTTCTGGTTTGTTTCGTTGGTGAGGTTTCAACGGGGAGCAAATCAATGAAGCCCCAACTAGACAAACCAAAAAAACAAAACAAACCAGAAAAACCCGAGCGAGCGACCCTTCCGCTACTAGGTATCACGATGGGCGACCCGGCCGGGATCGGTCCCGAGGTGATTGCGAAGGCCTTGGCTGGAGCTAAGGTGCAACGACTCTGCCGTCCGCTGGTCATCGGCTCGTTTTCGGTTATGCAGCAGGCGATCAAGAGCCTGAAACTCAAGATGAACGTGATTCGAGTGGAGGGTCACGAGGCTGTGTCTCCACGGGGGAATCATCTCACCGTGCTGGACCCGCTCGATCATCCCCTTGGGCGGTTCCCGCGTGGAGTCGCGGCGCCTGAAACTGGAGCGGCGTCCGTGCTGTTCATCAAGAAAGCCGTGGAGCTTGCGCAGCTTGGTTGTATCGACGGCATCGTCACCGCGCCGATCAACAAAGAAGCGATCAACATGGCCGGCTGTCATTTTCCCGGCCATACGGAACTGCTGGCAGACCTGACCAAGACACAGGAATCCGGCATGATGATTATCGGCGGACCGCTCCGAATCATGTTTGTGACGACCCATGTCGCGATCAAAGAATTGCCGTCACTCCTCACCCAGGCCAAGATCGAAAAAGCCATCAGACTGGCTCATCAGGCGTTGAGGGATCTGTTCGGAATTAAGAAACCGAGAGTCGGTGTCGCCGCGTTGAACCCTCATGCTGGAGAACATGGACTGTTTGGGGATGAAGAGGCGCGGGTCATTCTCCCGGCGGCTCGTGCGGCGCAGGCCCAGGGCATTCGTGCCAGCGATCCCTTGCCGGCTGATACGCTGTTTGGCAAGGCGGCGAGGGGTGATTACGACGCGGTTGTGGCCCTATACCACGATCAGGGGTTAATTCCCTTAAAGCTTGTCGCGTTCGGTACCTGCGTGAACCTGACGGTGGGGCTGCCGATTATTCGCACCTCGGTCGATCACGGGACAGCGTTTGATATTGTAGGGAAGGGCATCGCAGACCCTGGCAGTCTGGTCGAGGCGATCACGCTGGCCGCCAAGCTAGCCAAGAGGCGGTGATGGGTTTGTCTGGTTTGTCTTGTTTGTTTGGTTGACCGAAACCTCATCGAGGCAAACCAAATAAACAAAACAAACCAGACAGACCAGACAAACCAGATAGACCAGAAAAGCAGGAGCATATTGATGACCAACCAATCGGGCGCAGCCGGTAACATGCTTCAGAAGCAACTGAAGGAATTGGACCAGATTTTCCAAGAGACCATGGAGACGCTCAACACCATTTCCGGAGCCGAACGAGTGGCAAAATGGAAAGCCAGGACGAGTGCGCTCATCACCGAGTCCCTGGGCCAGAAAGAAGGGCAGAAGTTTGCCGCCCTGCAGCCGGGGCCCTCTTTTACCAACGACCTGGTGGAAGAGTTTACCGATCTCATCGACTATTTCCGAACCCCGCTGGCCGATCTGGCGAAACAATTGGCGCAGGCAGCGCCTCCTTCTTCCGGCGGGGATTGACTAGTGTCGATCCCTGATCTCCCTCCGCCGAACAAACGGCTCGGCCAAAACTTTCTGATCGATCCCAACATCGTGCGCAAAATCGTCGCGTTGGCGGAACTGGGACCCAGTGACCACGTGTTGGAAATCGGTCCAGGCCGCGGCATCCTGACAGAGGCGTTGTGCCACGCAGCCGGTCGTGTGACGTCGGTCGAAGTGGACCCACGGCTCCATGCCTATCTCGAGACCAGACAGGCGGAGCTTCCGAATGTGGAGCTGGTCTGTGAAGACGCGCTGGCCTATCCGGTCGAGAGCCTGCCGATAGGGACGGTCGTCGTGGCCAATCTGCCCTATTATATTTCAACCCCGTTGCTCTTTAGACTACTCGACCAGCGGGGCCGGTTTCCCCGCATGGTGCTCATGCTGCAGGCCGAAGTGGCCGATCGATTGGTGGCAAAGCCAGGCGGGTTGGACTATGGGGTGCTCTCAGTCATGGCGCAGTACGCAGCCGAGATCACCAAATCGTTTCGTGTCTCAGCCCAATGTTTCCGTCCCAGGCCGGAGGTGGCCTCGGCGGCGGTGCTGCTGCGCATGAAAGAGCGCACGAGGCTCAGTCAGCAGGAAGAAGTCGCATTTCGCGCGCTCGTGAAGGCGGCCTTTGCGCATCGAAGAAAAATGCTTGTCAACTCGCTCAAGGATGAAAGGTATGATCAGCAGCAAGTAACAGACGCGTTGGATTCACTCAGCCTCTCGCCAACCGCTCGGGCCGAAGTTCTCTCCGTCGCACAATTCGTCGAATTGACTCGTCTGATCGCCCGCTGAAGGCAGGGAATTGTTCGAGTCCTGTTTGGGGAGCGAGATCCGGCTTCAAAAGTAGCTCTTTCCGTAGGTGATCGATGGTGCGCGTGGTAGGCTTCATGTAACGCCACCATTTGTTAGGAGTTGGCTGATGACGATCTATGGGATGAACGCCTTCAATCCGGTACTTCGTCTTGTTCTTATCCTTCTTTTGTCAGGTGCTGTACTCGCACAGACACCGTGGAATGCATTCGGACAGTCAAGTCGCCCAGATGGTTCTGAGAGTACGTCCTATCCACAGGCTATTGACGGTGACCCTGTGGATCTTGCCACGGGGCTCTATTCGGTAGAGGAGCCCGACTTTGTCTTCCCTGACTGGATTCCTATTGTCCTGACGAGGGTATATAGGAGTAAAGATTCAGCCTCGAGAGCGTTCGGCGTCGGAGCCAGCCATCCCTTCGAACTCTATCTGCTCAGGAATGACCTGTGTTCAGAGATTCGGTTGATCCTGCCTGATGGGGCGTTTATTCAGTATCTGCGTACAGCCGGGACCAATTGTCTTGATTCGACACTCATGCACAAGACATCACCCACGGTGTTTCATAACTCGGGCCTGTTCTGGAACAAGGATGCGCAGCAGTGGATCCTGCAGAGAGCGGACGGCATCAGCTATCGGTTCAATGACTTCCTGGTGCTCACCGAGGTGGAAGATGCTCAGAAGCATCGGCTCACCGTGGGTCGGGATTCGCTTCAAAGAGTTGCGAGCGTCACCTCACCCTGTGGGTACTGGTTGAAATTTGTCCGAGATGACCAAGGGAGAATCGTACGCATCGAAGACTTCTTGGGCAGGCGTGCGATGTATGAATACGACGCACGTGGACGGCTCACACGCGTAGAATATCCGAGCCCTGGACGAATCTCAGTGTACACCTACGACGCTGAAGATCGAATGGTGTCGGTCGGCGATCAGAATGGCCCCTTCTTCTGGAACACCTACGACGAGAAAGGCAGGGTGGCTTCTCAACGTCACCCAGATGGAACACAGTGGGAATTTCGTTATGTTGTGACGGAGACCGGGAAGACCAGACAGACCCTCGTCAAGAATCGGCAGGGCAAGCTTCGGGTAGCAACCTTTAATGACTCAGGCTATCTCATATCCGACACCTGGGACGCTGAGGGCACAAGTTCACGAAGTGCAAATTATAAGTGGAACGCTGAGACAAACCAATTTCTTGGATTGATGTCGCCAGGTGCCGCAGAGGACACGATTAAGGAACCCTCTCTCAATGGGGCAAGCGCAACGCGAGGCAATCAGAAAGGCCCTGAACAAATCGCTGCCGACTATCGACTCAAGACTCATATGGCTGGACAAATCACCGATGAAGGGCTCCGGACCTTGGCGAAGCCCTGCGAGCCGCCTCCTCTGCTTAAGAGAATGCAGCCACGCAAACCCATGACTCGTGAGGAAGTCCAGAAAGTATGGGACGATCTGGTGAGAGAGGAGAGCTACCAGTCGATTGCCTTCCTGAATCCTGAATCACAGGAGGTGACCGAATCTGGATTGAATGCAAACGGTGGGATTGTCATTGATGACAGACGGGCAGGATACCTTGGGGGGATGTTTGGATTTTCACGAGGGGGTGGATGGAGAATAGAGGGGCGTCTAGTGGCCGAAGTGCCCATTGAAGGAGGGCTATGGCAGCTCTATGCAAAGCGGGTGACCGAGTGGTCTTCGAGCCTAGGTGAGTTGGTTGCCGCCACGCCTAAGGACTCTTCATCCTGGGAATTCCAGCTGATATCGAGAAATCCGATGAATCGGAGTGGAGTGAGGGAGTTAAAGTCGTTCGTACTACCGGCAAATGCGGTGCTCCCAGGTGTCACCCCTCAAGGGCTGCTACGCTATGATGCCGCTCAACATAAAGTGTGGATCGTCATTAGCGGGGGCCTGGCTAAACCACTGTTTCTTCAAATTCCAATTGTGCCCTCGTTTGAGCTCTATAGGGGCACGCTGCCTGATGAGCCGAAATATCTACCCACAGCTCCGAATACTTTTGAAGGGTAACTTGCCGGTCCAGAGAGTGCATCCCTCATGAGGAGAGCCCTGGAAGGTTGACCTGACCTGTCTCCCCCTTAAACAGATCCAAACCTTTAACCGCAGCACTCAGAGCCCGGTCATGAATCCCGGAGTGTTTGGCAAAGTAAACCGAAATACACGGCCTGGTCGATCCTTCCCTGTGCGCGTCCACCCTGCTTCACTTTCCTTCCACCGTCTTTATTTAGGCGGTAGTCTGGATTGTCCCCCACTGCGCGCATCGAGCGACCACCATCCATATAAATAATCCCTCCAAACTAGCTCGTTTCTCTCTTATGGAATGGCACCGGTGCTGGTCCCACTGCGTCCGTCGAACGAGGTTACAGTTGGTCCATCCGAGCTCGCTTGTTATCTCTTCGGGGATGGGGGCTGATTGATCTCCCACTGCGCGCGTCGAAGGAGCACAGTTTCATCGTGCGGCCTCCGTGAGCGAGGGGGATGATCCAGACTACCTCCGCCTCCACTCGTTTGAAATGACCGATTCCCTGTGCTAGCATCGCGATCATGGCTGTCACCACTTCGGCCAAGCGGGGCGAGGCCCGCGGCGCCGCTTCCCCCTCCTCACACATCAAACGAGAAGTGATCGGAGTCGTCCTGATCGCGTTGGCGCTCTTGACGCTTCTCAGCATGGTGTCCTTTGTATCGGGGGAACTCAAGGCCGGGACATCTGCGACGGCTCCATCCAGAAACCTCATCGGTGCGGTCGGCGCGTTCTTCGCGTCTACCTTATTCTGGTCGATCGGCGGGGCCGGCTACTTGTTTCCCATACTCCTCGGTCTCATGGGTATCCGCTGTTTCACTCAGAGCGACCTGTCGATCCGTCTGCGGAACGCCGGCGCCTCGCTGGCAGCATTGCTGTTTCTCGGCGGCTTGTTCCATCTCGAAATCACGGCGGTGCCGACCATCTCAAGCGGCTTTATTTATCGAGGGATGGCGGGAGGCTTCTTCGGGCAAGTGTTGGCCGAGAGCTTACGAGCCTATTTTGCGAGTACCGGCGCCCACATTCTGATCATTGCGGGATTACTGGTCTCGCTCCTCTTCACGGCGCCCATCTCTCTGTCGGAGATTGCTCGGCGGCTTCCTGGTTGGGGTAATTGGATGTTTAACAAGGTGCGTGCGTCGATCCCGGAACGACCGGCGGAAGAAGCTGCTTCTGAGTCTCCGTGGAAAGCCAAACAGAAATCGGCTACAGCCATCCGTGCGGTAATTGAAGAGGCGCTTCCTGAGACGGCCGCAGAGCCGGAATTTGATTGGCCGGTCATTCAGCCATCACGACGACCGACTCCCGAACCGGCTGAGCCGATTGAATCCGAGTCGGACCAACAAGTTGTAGCCGTCCAAGCGAAGGCGGGGGACTATATCTTGCCGGATCCGGCCGTGCTCTTGAGTGATCCTTCAGGCCCCCTAGGGCGTGTCACGGAGGAAGAAATCAAGGCGCAGTCCGATGTGCTGACCCGTGCCCTGCTAAGTTTTGGCATCGCAGGGAAGGTGACGGAAGTTCGTCCTGGACCAGTCGTGACGATGTACGAGTTCGAGCCCGCGCCGGGGACCAAAGTCGCGCGCATTGTGAACCTTGCCGATGACCTGGCGCTGGCGCTGAAGGCGATCAGTCTCCGGATCGTCGCGCCGATTCCGGGAAAGTCTGTGGTAGGGATCGAGGTGCCGAACCTCTATCGCGAGACGGTGTCAATGAAGGAA
>JBGPVY010000073.1:0-11780 GCA_041491905.1 Nitrospiraceae bacterium
ACCCGGTCTCGATTTGGGCTGACGGTCACGATTACGGATGATGGAGTGGGATTTGACTCTGAACAACCCCGGCACGGACCACATGGACTGGGATTGCTCGGCATGAAAGAACGAGTCGCCTTGGTTCACGGGGAACTACAAGTTAGTTCTGCCGTGGGGAAGGGAACGAGGGTACAGGTGGCGGTGCTCGTTCCGGAGGGGGCGGCATGAGCAAGCCCCGGGTTCTCTTGGCTGATGACCATACCCTGGTGTTGGACGGATTCCGGAAATTGTTGGAGGATCGGTGTGAGATCGTTGGTGTGGCGGAGGATGGCCGTACGCTGCTTCGAATGGCCCAGGAACTTCAGCCTGACATCGTCACGCTCGATATTTCGATGCCGCAGCTCAATGGGGTCGATGCCGCCCGGAAGCTGAAGAAGATTCTGCCTCGCACCAAGCTGATCTTCGTGACGATGCATGCTGACCCGGCCTATGTGAATGAAGCCTTCAAGGCCGGTGCCTCCGGCTATCTGCTCAAACGATCCGCCGGTTCAGAATTACTCCAAGCCATCCAATCAGTCATGGACGGACAGTGTTATGTCACCCCCTTGGTAGCGAAAGGTCTGGTGCAGTCGGTCATCACCGGGGGGAGGCCTGCAGTTCTGGAGGACAAGTCCTTGACTGCGCGCCAACGAGAAGTGTTGCAACTCGTTGCAGAAGGGATGACGGTCAAGGAGATTGCGTCGGCCCTCGATCTTTCACCGAAGACTGTCGAGTTTCATAAATCGCAGATCATGACGCAACTCGATCTTCACACGACGGCGGAGCTAACAAAGTACGCCCTCGTCCACGGCCTCCTCGCATCGGACTAGGAGCCTGTCCGACATTGACCGTTTTACTGCGGCGAACGATCTGCGACCATCTGCGTCGTGCTCGGCCCTGAAAAATCCTCAACGTATTCGAGCGAATACACCTCCGGTGTTTCCAGGCCTGCGGCCTTGCATCTGGCCGCACCTCCTTCGCCTCGCCACGAAGGCAATGTCGGCAGGTTCCTAGCCTCTGGCCCCGCGTCTCTCGCCCACACAGTGGCGCTTGCAGCAGAAACGCCCATGAATGAAGCTCCCCGCAGCAAGCTGCGGGGTATCCTGCGAAATTCTCCGAAGCCGCTACCTTCCTTCGCCAGGGCTACGGAGGGTTCTCCTCGCCTTCATCCCCGCAGCAGCCTACTCCGCCGAAGTAGCCACTTCGGCTACGAAGGCCGGAAGCTGCGGGGATGAAGGCGAGGAGAATAATCGGTGCTGGCTCGCCTAGGGAGATTGCCTCACGTTCCTAGGGGGATGCCTAGTGTGTTTATCGCTCCTCTCAGTGTATAGATGCCAGGCATGGATCTGGTCATGGTTCAGGCACCTACACTCTCAACCAACGGCGGTGGATGATGAAGAAGAGACGGCAGATCGTGGGGACGGTCGCAGACGGGAGGGCCCTCATCAAGGTGGGTTTTCCCTAGAACTTCTACTCTTCTGGAAAAGCCGAGAGGGCTTTTTCAGCTTCCCGAACAATTTCCATCTCTGTTTTAGGGACGATGATCCGTTGTGACTGGGGGGCTGATCATCTGCTATAGAGTGTGCTGATCAAACGGGTTGAAGGGTGGACAAGGGCGTTCATCGAGTCGGCCAGAATGCAGGAGAAGGACGACGGTGTCCATCGAGTCGGCCAGAATTCTCGAGAAGGACAAGGGCGTCCATCGAGTCGGCCAGAATGCAGGAGAAGGACAACGGCGTCTTTTCCTAGAGCTTGTATAACTTCTTATGCTAGTGAAAGGAGTCCGACCATGGAAACGAACAAATTCAATGAGGTAAGCCCTGCCGAAGGAGACAATGTTGCTCCGAGCGAGGCTGGTCCTTCGCGGCGTGAGCTTCTGGTTCAAGGAAGCAAGGTAGCGGCCGGCATAGGGGTTGCCGCCCTGCTTGGCAACTTAGGCAACTGGGCCTTGTCCTATGCGGCGGGCGGCGAGCCGATCAAGGTCGGTGTGTTGCACTCCCTGAGCGGCACGATGGCCATCAGCGAAGTGTCCATTAAAGACATCGTGGAAATGGCGGCGGAGGAGATCAACGCCAAAGGCGGGGTCATGGGGCGCCCGATCCAGCTCGTGATTGAAGATCCGGCCTCCAACTGGGACCTGTTCGCGGAAAAAGCGAAAAAACTCCTGCTGCAGGACAAGGTGGTGACGGTGTTCGGCTGCTGGACCTCGGTTAGCCGGAAGTCCGTTCTGCCGGTGTTCGAGAAGAACAACGGCCTGTTGTTCTACCCCGTGCAGTATGAAGGTGAGGAATGCTCGAGGAACGTGATTTATACCGGCGCGGCGGTCAATCAGCAGGCGACGCCGGCGGTGGACTACCACCTCGGCAAAGATGGAGGCAGCAAGAAGAAGTTTTATCTGGTGGGAACCGACTACGTGTATCCCCGGACGACCAACAAGATTGTCCGGGCGATGCTCCTCGCGAAAGGCATTTCGCACAAGAACATCATGGAGGAATACACGCCCTTCCATCACCAGGATTACCAGACGATCATTGCCAAAATTAAGCGGTTCTGCGAAGGCGGCGACGCGGCAGTGATCAATACGATCAACGGCGACAGCAATGTGCCCTTCTTTAAGGAACTGGCCAACGCGGGCATCACTTCGGAGGAGTGCCCGGTGAATTCGTTCAGCGTGGCCGAGGACGAGCTCCGCGGGCTCGACACGAAAAATCTCGTCGGGCACCTGGCGGCGTGGAACTACTTCCAGTCGGTGAACATGCCTGAGAACAAAGCGTTCGTGCAACGGTTCAAGGATTTTTGCAAAAGGAAGAACCTGCCTGGTGGTGCGAGCCGGGTCGTGGACGACCCGATGTTCTGGGGGTACATTGGGATGTACACGTGGAAGATGGCGGTTGAGAAAGCCAACTCGTTGAAAGTGGACGATGTGCTGAGAGCGTTGCCTGGGCTTCAGGTTCCTACGCCGGGAGGCCCGATCCTCGTCGACCGCACCAATCACCATACTGCCAAGCCGGTGTACATTGGCAAAATTCTCGCCAATGGCCAGTTCGATATTATCTGGCAATCCCCGGGCTTGGTCGATCCGCTGCCCTGGAGCGAGTATACGTATCCTGACCGCGGTTGCGACTGGAGCAAAGGCGGGAAAGGTACCTATGATACGATGGGAGGAAAAGATAGGATCTGGCTAGAACCGCAAGCTGTTGCGATTGAAAAAGCATAGGGTGCTAGGAGGTTACTCGCGGTTACTATAGGGGGCTGCACGGGAGGTTTATTTCCTGTGCAGCCCATTTTTTGATACATTAACAGAGGGCTAATAAGGAGGTAAGGGAGATATCTTGCCTATGTTGACCAAACAGAGCGTGCAAATCCGGCTTGGGCGTCTGAGTTGGACCATGGTGGTCTGCCTCCTGACGAGTGCGCTTCTACTCGACAAGGGTGTCGAACTGGTCTATGCGGAGGGGCCAGTGACGGCCGAGAGCGGTCGACCTAATGCATCTTCTTACCTGCAAGGGCTGGCAAGCCTTGATCCGACTATCCAAGAAACGACCTTGAGGGCCTTAGGAGACATGAATGACATTCGGCAGATCCAAGCTTTCCTGCCTGCGCTGACGGCGTTGAACGAAGGAACGCTTCATGTGTGGAAAGATGCGCCTGGTAGTGAGAAGGTCATCATTTTACTAAGAAATATCGAGCCCGATGGTCGTGAGACGATCTCTTTCTTGAACCCTTTAACAGGTGAGGAGTTGGGGAAGCGGAATGCCGCCGAGGTGTTGCCAGAGGGGGAGTTGGAAATGGTGGCCATCAGGTCGGTCGTGGGCCGACGGGTGTTGAAAGCCGGATTGGATCGGCTGAGGCTGTTTGATCCCACTGTGGAAGTCAGGCGGACGACAGCGACCAAGCTCGGAAATGCCAAGGATCTTTCGGTGTTGCCCGCGCTCGATCAGGCTCTCTCGCGTGAGTCAGACAAGTGGGTACGGCATGCGATCGAGGAAGCTATCAATCAGTTGCGCCTTAGTGACCCTGATCCGGAGGTGCGACGAGCGGCTGCCATCCGTTTAGGCGAGCTCAAGGGCATACGGGCACTGCCACACATGAAAGCCCTTCTTACTGAGGAACCGCTTGAGCCATCCGACACTGTGCGGCGCGCAATCCAAGGAGCGATTGATAGCATCGAATCGTATCAAAGCTTCCAGAATGTTGTGGGCATCACCTTCAGCGGCATTAGCTTAGGTTCGATTCTCTTCATTATGGGGCTTGGGCTGGCCATTACCTACGGCCTCATGGGCGTCATTAACATGGCTCATGGGGAAATGATGATGATCGGCGCCTATACGGCCTTTACCTTGCAAGAAGCCTTCTTTGCGTACCTGCCACCGTCCCTGCATGATTCCTACTTTATTTTTGCGTTGCCGGCGGCGTTCGTGGTGACGGGGGCGGTCGGCCTCTTGTTGGAACGGACCGTGATCCGTTTCCTGTACGGAAGGCAATTGGAAACGCTGCTCGCCACGTGGGGAATCAGCTTGTTTCTCCAACAGACGGCACGCTGGTACTTCGGCGATTTGACGAGTGTGAATGCGCCTAAATGGATGCGAGGGGGAATGGAGCCGATGGTAGGGCTTGTCTTGCCATATAGCCGGATTTTCATCATCGGGTTGGCTGCGGCCGCGCTGCTGGGGGTGTACTTGCTCTTCTCCCGAACACACGTGGGCCTTCTCGTCCGTGCGGTGACGCAAAACCGCAACATGAGCGCTTGCGTAGGTATCTCTACGCGCAAAGTCGATTCCTGGACCTTTGCGTTTGGCTCGGCCCTCGCCGGTATTGCGGGATGTGCGATCAGCCTCATCAGCAACGTGGATCCCGAAATGGGTAAGTTCTATATTGTCGAGTCATTCATGGTCGTGGTGGTCGGGGGGGTTGGAAAGCTGGCCGGCACGGTGGTCTCCGCAATGGTGATTGGGATGTTCAACAAAATTCTCGAGCCTCTCATTGGAGGAACAGGCGGGGCCATTTACGGCAAGCTGTTCATTTTGGTGGCGATTATTCTTTTTCTCCAGGTAAGGCCGACAGGCTTATTCCCTGCGAAAGGACGAGCTGCTAAGGTGGGATCATGACCGCATGGAAGGGCTGGATCATTTTTGGAACCGTCAGCATTACGCTGGTGGTGGTCTTACCGTTGTTGAACGCTCTGCCGAACGACTCGACGTTCTGGCTGCCCGATTTCTACCTCAACCTGCTCGGCAAATACCTCTCGCTGGCTATCATGGGCATGGGGCTCGGCGTGCTCTGGGGGTATGCGGGCATTCTCAGCCTGGGACAGGCGGTTTTTTTTGGACTTGGCGGGTACTCGATGGGGATGCATCTCATGCTCCAGATAAGCGGTCAACAGAGTAAATACGGCGAGGCGGTGCCGGATTTTATGGTCTGGAACCAGGTCAAAGAACTGCCCTTCTTCTGGGTGCCGTATCATAGTTTCGCTTTTGCGCTCGCCTCTGCCGTCTTTCTCCCCGTGCTCTTTGCCCTGCTGTTTGGGTATTTGACGTTTCGTAGCCGGATTCAGGGTGTGTATGTGGCGATTCTGACTCAAGCCCTGGCTTTTGCCGCATGGTTGCTGTTCAACCGGAATGAGATGAGACTCGGGGGAACGAACGGGCTCACGGATTATAAGACTCTTCTGGGGTTCTCGCTTCTCTCTCCTGTCACGCAGAGGGGTCTCTACATCATCACGGCGGTGTGTTTACTCGTGACATATGGTCTCTGCCTTTGGCTGACGCGCGGCAAGATGGGCCATATTTTTCGCGCGATTCGGGATGGTGAGGATCGCCTGAGATTTTTGGGCTATTCAACGACGGGCTTCAAGATGTTTGTGTTTGCGCTCGCTGCGGGCTTGGCTGGGTTGGCGGGCGCGCTGTATGTTCCGCAAGTAGGTATTATCACGCCGTCCCAGATGGGCGTCATGCCCTCCTTGGAGGTCGTAGTGTGGGTAGCGGTCGGAGGGCGAGAAGCCCTGATTGGCGGACCGCTGGGGGCTGTGCTGATCAATGCCTTGCGGAGCTATCTGACGACGGTAGTTCCGCAACTCTGGCCTTTTGTATTAGGGTCGTTGTTTGTAGCAGTCGTTCTTCTGTTTCCGTCAGGGGTAGTAGGGCTTCCGAAACAGTTTGAGCGTTTCATGCATCGAGCGGGTTCGAGATGGATGTCGGGCGGTCGCCGTTCACCACTCTCGGCGGCGACGGCATCCGAGCCGTCTGAGCACCCAGACAAATTGTCTCTGGATGGAGAGGAAATGAAAGCATCAGAGGGCAACGTCAGCGCTGGTGCTGTCGCTCACCACCTCTTTGGGTCGTCGGTAGAGGACAACAGTGCGAACAAAGCGAAAGGTGGGCAGACTACTAAGCAAGCGGATGAGAGGGAGGAACCGCTTCTACGGGTGGAAGGCGTGACCGTAAGCTTTGAAGGTTTCCTGGCGCTCCACAACCTGAATTTCTCTGTGATGGAGGGGGAACTGCGTTTTGTCATTGGGCCCAATGGAGCCGGGAAGACGACCATGCTGGACGTCATATGCGGCAAGGTTAAGCCTATTCAAGGGAAAGTCATCTTTGAGCATGCGACCGATTTGCTTGCTTTGCAAGAACATGAGGTGGCCAATATCGGCATTGGGCGCAAGTTTCAGACCCCTACCGTGTTCCCCTACCACACGGTTTTGGATAACCTGTTGCTCTCATTGAAGACGCGGAAAACGGTGGGAGCGACGTTAGCCGCGCTTCAAGTGCGGCAAAGCCAGGAACGCCTCCTAGAGATACTCGAGTTTGTGGGGCTGGGCCACCACACGCAAACTTTTGCCGGCGTCTTGTCGCACGGTCAAAGGCAGTGGCTGGAAATTGCGATGTTGCTCGCGCAAGAGCCTAAGCTCCTGCTGGTTGATGAGCCTGTGGCCGGCATGATGGGTCGGGAGCGCGACAAGACGGGGCTTCTCTTGGAAGCCATTGCTCGCGAGCACGCGACCGTGCTTGTCATTGAACACGACATGGAGTTTGTCCGTCATTTCTCGAACACCGTGACCGTTCTTCATGAAGGCTCCCTGTTGTGTGAAGGAAAGATGCAAGAAGTACAAAATGATCCTCGAGTGCTTGAAGTGTACCTGGGCCGTGAGGAGGAAGCGCATGCTGCAGACCGCTAACCTAAACATTTTTTACGGGGACAGTCATGTGGTGCGGGATGTGTCATTTTTGATTCCCAAAGGGAAAATCGTATGTCTCATGGGGCGGAACGGAGTTGGGAAGACCACCGTCATGAAAACATTGATGGGCCTCCTTCCCGCAAGAAGCGGACGTATCTCCTTTGGCGGAGAAGATATCACCAATCTTCCCCCCTATCGGCGGGCGCGTTCCGGGATTGGATATGCGCCGCAGGGGAGGGAAATTATTCCCAACCTCACGGTCGAAGAAAATCTTCTGATCGGCTTGGAGGCGAAGGCCAACGCCTCCAGGGCTATTCCTCCTCTGATTTTCGAGCTGTTCCCGGTCTTGAAGACCATGTTGCAGCGGCGAGGAGGGGACCTCAGCGGGGGACAGCAACAGCAACTTTCCATTGCTCGTGCCTTAGCTTCTGGGCCGAAATTGTTGCTGTTGGATGAGCCAACAGAGGGGATCCAACCCTCCATTATCAAGGAAATTATTCATGCGATCAAAAAGCTTAAAGAGCAAGGAGGTCTTTCCATTCTCGTTGTGGAACAATTCGTGTCGTTTGTCCGTGGCGCAGGCGATTATTTTTACATAATGGAAAAGGGGGCAATCGCTGCAGAGGGGGAGATCCCTAACCTCTCAGATGACCTCATTAGAAAACACCTTGCGGTGTAGCTCCAGAGCAGGGTTTGTCCCCTAAACTAAGTCGGCAATCTGAATGGTGGAAGTCCTCGCATGCATTTAACTCCTCGGGAGCAGGAGAAGCTTCTTATTTCTGTGGCCGCTTAATTGGACAAGGAACGCAAAGCGCGCGGGTTGAAGTTGAATCCAAAGCTGCTCTTGCTCGATGAGCCGACTAAAGGGATTCAACCCTCGATTGTGGATCAAATTGAAGACGTGATTATCGGGTTCAAGAATTCCAGACGGTTTGCCATTTTGTTGGTCGAGCAGGGGCTCCACGTTGCCGCTCGCCTGGCGGAGAAGTATGTGGTGATGGCCAAAGGGGCGGTGGTGGCGGCGGGCAAGAGTGATGAGTTGAGTGCGGACATGGTGAAGAAGCATTTAACGATGTAGCGAAGGAGTGGGGTGGCCAGAGGGACTCCTTGCTCGCGGAACGCGCACGATACTACAGTGCTCGCCTGGGACAAGAGCGCGTCTCGGCGCGCTCGGGGTTGGGCGTGTGAGAATGTTGCGCGCAGTAGAGCCCCATCTGGCCACCCCACTGAGATGATATCCTTGCCCGCCGCTGAAGAGGAGAGGAAAGAAATGAACGGGGTGGTTGGGATGACTTCTTGGGCGCAGTTGAAGTCACCCAGACCACCCCGTTACTATTATGGCCCCTGGTCCAGTTGGGAGAGCGGGGGCTCTCTTATCGATTGATGAATGAACAATGACGATTGACGAGGCCCGATTATGCATTTGACACCACGCGAGCAAGAGAAGCTTCTGATTTATGTTGCCGCGAATTTGGCGAAGGAGCGGAAGAAGCGCAGATTGAAGTTGAATCATCCTGAAGCGGTCGCGTTTATTACTGCCGCGATTCTGGAAGGCATTCGTGATGGGCGCTCGGTGGCGGACCTCATGAGCCATGGCGCCACGCTCCTCAAGAGGAAAGATGTGATGCCCGGCGTCGCGGAGATGATTCCCGAATTGCAAGTCGAGGGCACGTTCCCGGATGGGACGAAACTCGTCACAGTTCATGAACCGATTCGATAGGTGAATCGATGAAAAAGAAAACCAAAGCCAAGCAGAAAGTGACGAAGCGAAGGGGCGAGAGTCATGATGCCAAAAAGGCTTCGAATCAGCCTGCCGCTCTTATTCCTGGTGGAATCGTCCTCGGTGAAGGTGACGTTGTTGCGTTCAATGGCCGTAAGACGGTTGAGCTCATCGTCGCCAATACCGGTGATCGGCCGATCCAGGTCGGGTCGCATTGTCATTTCTTTGAGGCGAATCGCGCGCTGCGGTTTGATCGTGAGAAGGCCTACGGGTTTCGGTTGCAAATTCCGGCTGGAACCGCGGTGCGGTTTGAGCCGGGTGAAGACAAGCGGGTGACGCTGGTTTCAATAGGCGGCAATCGTGTGGCCTATGGGATTAATGGATTGGTGAACGGGCGGCTCGACGATCCTACGGTAAAGGCCAAGGCACTCGCTACGGCGCGGGAGCAGGGGTTTATTGGACAGAAGCCGCGTTGATCCTGTGCTCGCGCAACGCGCGGCCTCAGAAGGATGAGGAGGGAGTGGTCAGGTGCCCTCCTTGCTAGCAGAACGCGCACGATGAAACTGTGCTCGTCCGATGCGCGCGGTACAGGGTAGCCTTGGCCACTCCCTTAGAGGAGAGGTAGCTAGAATCAGAAGGCCTTCGCCCGGGGTAATGGCACGTATCGGGAAATCGATTGCGAAGCAATTGGAGGGTAGGGCGGGTGAAAAGTGTCTGCCAGTGGGTGGGCGGGTAAGAAAGCTGCGCGCAGTTGGCTCAACGCGGTTCCGTCCTCTGTTAGGAGAACACTATGAAAATTCCTCGGCGACAGTATAACGATCTGTACGGACCGACGGCGGGTGATCGCATTCGCCTGGCCGATACGGATTTGCTGATCGAGATTACGCGCGATCTGACGGTGCCCGGTGAAGAGGCCAAGTTCGGCGGCGGCAAGGTCATTCGCGACGGCATGGGCCAGTCGCCATCAGCCACCCGCGCGAAGGGCGCGCTCGACCTCGTGATCACGAATGCGATCATCGTCGACTGGTGGGGGATCGTGAAGGCGGATATCGGCATCCGGGATGGTCGCATTGTCGGCATCGGCAAGGCCGGCAATCCCGACATGATGGAAGGCGTGACGAAAGGGATGGAGGTCGGCGCCTGCACCGAAGTCCTCTCGGCCGAAGGCAAGATCATTACGGCCGGTGGAATCGATACGCACATCCATTTCATCTGTCCGCAGATCATCAATGAGGCCTTGGCCAACGGGCTCACGACGTTGATTGGCGGCGGGACTGGCCCGGCAACCGGGACCAATGCCACGACCTGCACGCCTGGCGCATGGAACATCCATCGCATGCTGGAAGCAGCGGAGGGATTCCCGATTAATCTCGGCTTTCTCGGGAAGGGCAATTCATCGCTGCCGGATGGCTTGCGCGAGCAGGTAGAAGCCGGGGCGATCGGGCTCAAGTTGCACGAAGACTGGGGCACGACGCCGGCGGCGATTTCGACCTGCCTCGATGTAGCGGAAGAATTCGATGTCCAAGTCGCCATCCACACCGATACGTTGAACGAAGCCGGGTTTGTCGAAGATACGATCAAATCCTTCAAGGGGCGCACGATTCACTCGTTTCATACAGAAGGTGCCGGTGGTGGGCATGCTCCCGACATCATCAAGGTGTGTGGTGAGGCCAATGTGTTGCCCTCGTCCACGAACCCCACGATGCCGTTCACGGTGAACACGATGGACGAGCATCTCGACATGCTCATGGTCTGTCACCATTTAAACCCTCGCGTGCCGGAGGACATCGCCTTTGCCGAATCGCGCATTCGCCGCGAGACTATTGCAGCGGAGGATATTTTGCACGACATGGGGGCGATCAGCATCATGTCGTCCGACTCGCAGGCGATGGGGCGCGTGGGTGAAGTCATCATTCGCACCTGGCAGACGGCGCACAAGATGAAAGTGCAGCGCGGACATCTCTCCCAAACCGCGGCCGACAAGCTGGCTGGTTCCAACGACAACTTTCGCGTGCGGCGGTATGTGTCGAAGTACACGATCAATCCGGCGATTGCGCACGGCATCGGGCACGAAGTGGGCTCAGTTGAAGTCGGCAAGTTGGCGGACCTCGTGCTGTGGAAGCCGGCCTTCTTCGGCGTGAAGCCAGAGATTGTTCTGAAGGGTGGCTTCCCCATGTCCGCTGCCATGGGAGATCCCAATGCGTCGATCCCCACGCCGCAGCCGGTCTTCACCAGGCCCATGTTCGGGAGCTTTGGCCGCGCCCCGTTTTCCACCTGCCTGACATTTCTTTCCAAGGCCGCAATGGACCACGAGGTGCACAAGTCACTTGGCCTGCAGAAACGCGTGGCGGCGGTGAAAAAATGCCGCAGCATCGGCAAGCGCGATATGAAGCTGAACGATACGTTGCCGCACATGGAAGTGGATCCGGAAACCTATGTGGTGAAAGCCGACGGGCAGATCTTGACATGTGATCCGATGGCGGTGTTACCGATGGCACAACGGTATTTCCTTTTTTAGTCGGATGCTGAAAAAGGTTCCCAACGTCGTTCTCGGCTCGCCAAAGTCCTCAACGTACCCCAGAGGGTACGCCTCCGGCTTTGCCTTCGCCTGCGGCCTAGTTGGTTAACCTTTTTGAGCATCCGCGAAGAAGGGATTCGGGGAGAATTCTGTGGACACTTCGTCTCTTCTGAAAGGTCTTCGATTCGTCGATAGCTTCTTTCCATCAGGAGGCTATGCCTTCTCCTCCGGGCTTGAGGCGGCGGTGCAGGGTGGTGCGGTTCGGAATGCGGAAGAGCTGTCGCGTTACGTGGTTGAGTCGCTCACGACTGGAATAGGTGAGCGCGAAGCAGTTGCAGTAGGATTGG
>JBGPVY010000266.1:0-3849 GCA_041491905.1 Nitrospiraceae bacterium
AATCTGGCGGGAGAAGCACACAAATCAGTTCGCTGGAAATCAGAACGATTGCCGCCGCTGTCACGGAAACGGAAATCCTCGAATTCAGGCGCTCCTTCGAGTTGGATCGTCCCGTCTTCTTCGTACGCATTCGTGCCACGGTAAACGTGAGTAGTCTGACGGAGGCGATACGCCGACTTCAATCCGACCAGCAACTCGCGCAAAACTTTCGCCAGCTCCAGCAGGAAAATCACCAATTGCGCTCGCAACTGCAAGAGCTTCAACAGCGACCGATCGGCGTCCGAATGTTGGCAATCGATCCGAACGGGAAGTCCGCCTCACACCAACGGGCACGCGCTATACTCGAGACTGCTCTCCATACATCGAATCTGCGGGACAAGATCCAGTTCAGCACCGACGCCGCCACCCTTGACGATCGCTACGTCGATCCACTGATTGTGCGAGGGCAAACCTATCTCCGACTCGTTTCACTGGCTTTTTCCCAACAGGCTCAGGCATTGGACTATGCGGACTATCTGGACAAAGCCAGGATAGACTTCGATCGCGCCATCACTCTCGACGCCAAGAATGTGTGGGCATGGGTTGGGAAAGGGGATGTACTCACGTGGTTGAAACAATTGGACGAGGCTGCCGCTGCCTACGAGCAAGCCCTTGAGCTCGATCCGTTTGCCGATATCGCTCGCCAGCCCCTCATCGGCGTATACACGACACAAGCCCGCCGTCAGGCGGACGCCAAATCTTGGCATCTTGCTTTGGCCACGCTGAAGAAACTCCTCAACGCCGAAACGCCTGAAAGTTGGATCCCCTATCAAAAGGAAGCGTATGCACTGCGGAGCGAAATTTATCTCAAGCTGAATCAGCCGGAACAGGCTATTGAAGATCTGTCCACCGTTATTCGGGTCGACCCCACCAATGCCGCCGCCCTGGTGACCAGAGCAAAACTTTATCGAGAGCGTCTCCAGGGCAGGCTCGCCAAGGATGACCTTGAGCGAGCCTGTGTTCTCGGATCCATTCCAGCCTGTGAACAATTGCCGTAACACCGCGCAACATGTTGACTTCGTGTCAATAATTCATGCGCGAGCGAGCGAGCCTATGGCAGTCTGAAGCCTACCGATTGGTTTGACAGACTGGACGGGCCGACCCTATAATGCAAACTTCTAAAATGCGAGCTAGATGGGCGCTAGTGGCTGCCTGTGGGCAAAGCCAGGATCTTAGGACAAAAGGCCTAAGCTTCCCTCGTTCGATAGCCCAAAATTTCTCAGCGGTGGGCCTTCTGCGAGGTTGCGGGGGGCATGGAAAAAGCTTAGAGTGAGGATGGCTGAGATCATTGGAAAACTTGTGTTTCTTGTTCTTTAACCCCTTGCCGGAGATTACGTTGTAATGACTCAGTATCGTGTCCTTCCAGGCCCGGAACATTTCCTTCCTCCATCGGCTGCCAGCATGGGCATTCGTTTGCCGAACCCTGGGGAAGCTCACATCAACGGTGTCATCGTCCCAGAAGAAAAGGCATACGAGGAAGCGGCGAAACAATTCCTCATGGCTAAAGTGCCGACACTCTTCCCTGGCCCCTTAGTCCTGTGGGCCTGGAACGAGAAGGCGGCCAAGAAGGCCACGGCCATCCGTCACTTGTACAACACACTCAAGGAATGTGTACAACCCGGGCAAACGCCCATGCTGATCCCGATGCCGGACTATCGCCCCAAGTACCCCAAAATCAATCCTGAAGTCGAGATCAATCCCAACCACCCGAATCTGACCATCTGGCACAATAAAATCGATTGCTGCATGTTCGTCGGGGTCCACTGCCATCAAGCGAACTTGTCGCTCAAAATCATTCGAGGTGGCACGTCCTGCTATACGATTGCTATGTGCGCTCAAGCCGGCCATGAAGATGCGATGCTGTCGTTCCGCGACGCATCCGTCGAAAAGATTATGAACCTGGCCGATGCCGTGAAAAGATTAAAAGGGTCGGTTAAACCACGGCTGACGTCAGCCAAGAGCGGAGCCTCAAACTAAGCTACATCGTTTGAGGGTCTGAAGACAGTGAAAGGAGCCTGAATCATGGCAGACACACACACAGTCATCGGCACAAAAAACAAAAAAGGGCAGACCTTTACCGACACCTGGAAAATGATGAACGAAGCGCCGCGCACGCCGTCGTTCTTTACGGGCAGTGAGGTCATCAAGGAAGCGCTCCGGCGGGCCAGCTGCGACGTGATGATCGCGTACCCGATTACACCGCAGAGCGAAGCGGCCGCCTTAATCGGCGAGCTCTTTGCCGAGGGTTACATCGGTGACTACTTCCGCGGCGAGAGCGAATTCGCCGTCATGTCGCAATGCGCAGGAGCGGCCTTCGGCGGGGCTCGGGTATTTACGACGACCGCAGGACCCGGCACGATGCGCGCGATGGAGAACTTTCCAATGTGGTCCGGCGCACGGTTGCCGATTCAGATGATCGTCACCTGCCGCGGCATCAATTCGCCGCTGTCGATTCAGCCTGACACTCTAGAGATTGCGTATCTTCTGAATACCGGCATGCTCGTCTGGCATGCGGAAACCGCACAGGACTTCTTCGATTGGATCCTCAAAGGCTACATGGTGTCGGAAGAGCCTGATGTGCACCTCCCCTTGGCACTGTGCTGCGACGGATTCTTCGTGACGCACACCAAGGACGTCGTCAATCTCACCCCGGCAGACATGTGCCTTCCACCCTATGACCCATACCGCTCCCCCGTGCCCTGCATGGACATGGAATGTCCGCCGGTCCGGATGATGCGCGATCCGTTCATCATGAAGAGCAACTACATCAGCTATGCCACCCACGCTTCCTGGCAGCAAGAAGTCTGGGCGGCAGTGGAACGGTCGCGCAAGCACACGATCAAGTGGCTGAACGGCTTGATCGAGACAGAAAATACCGATGCCGAGGTCATCATCGTCGCCTCTGGTACAGCGGTGTCGCAGGGTCGTGAGGCCATCCGCCTCCTCGATGACGAAGGCATCCGTTGCGGTCTGGTAAAGATCAAGGCCTTGCGGCCTTGGCCAGGCGAGGAAATCCGTGAAGCCACAAAAAACGCCAAGCACATTATCGTCCCCGAATTTAACGTGATCGGATGGTTGGCCAAAGAAATTAGAGCCACCATCCCGAACAGTGAACGTGTGAACGCCGGCCCGCGTGTCTGCGGAGGCATGACGATGCCACCGGAAATTATTGTCTCCGAAATCAAGACCCTGCTCGGCATGCGCACCATGTCGTTGGCCGGTCGCGGCAGTTGATCGTACCTAGGCAGCAAGAACCGAACGCCCTGAATAAGACGCACCACTGAGGAGGCCATCATGAGCAAAGAGAAAATTAAGATTTCTGAAGATCTGTACGACATCATGCCGTCCGACTATCAAGACCTGGTCAAGAGCGCGACCTACGGTAAGGAAGACCGGGGCTGGAAGGATATCGGCAACAGCAAGGAACTGATCGAGCAGCACTCCCTTTGCGCCGGCTGCCCGGAATCCATGGCCTTCCGGTACATCCTGGCCTCATTGCCAAACCCGGAAGACACCGTCATGGTCGGCTCCACCGGCTGCACCAGCCTGGTGTTCCCCATGGTGGCCGTGCACAACATTCATTCCCTCTTCGGTAACCAAAACGCCATCGCCTCCGGCTTGAAGCGCGCCTTAAGCGTCCGCTTCCCGGGCCGGACGAAAGACGTGGTTGTGCTCGCCGGCGACGGCGCCACCGTCGATATCGGCCTCGACATGACACTTCAAGCCTGGTTCCGCCAGGAGAAGTTCACCACGATTTGTTTCGATAACGAACTGTACGCCAACACCGGTGGCCAGGAGAGCGGCCTGATG